>JAPONS010000017.1 GCA_026713825.1 Chloroflexota bacterium
CTGTGAAACCATGATCGCCTGACGTATTTCATCTCCGTTGCCATTCTCACGTACGTTATCTCCGGCTGCCGCACATCAAGGGCTACACCTCCAGCTTGAACCGCACCGTGAAAGTTCTTGATTTTATCAAGTCTGGTGGGCGGCACAGGACTCGAACCTATGACCCCTTGCGTGTAAAGCAAGTGCTCTAACCAACTGAGCTAGCCGCCCGTGAAGAAGAAAGTGGCGCGCTTGGCGGGATTCGAACCCACGACCTCTGCCTCCGCAGGGCAGCGCTCTATCCTGCTGAGCTACAAGCGCACTTTCGTGGTGCCGAAGGAGGGATTTGAACCCACACGGGCTGCTGCCCACTACGCCCTGAACGTAGCGCGTCTACCGTTCCGCCACTTCGGCATCTTTCGGGTCAAGCGCCCCTGAAACACCGGCCAATCCAGGGAATTGGCCCATAGCAGGCCCCTGCCCTCGCCGTATCCATCATACCCCGACGCCGACACGCCCGGCAACCCGCGGCGACCCTCCACCGGCCCCCGCGCCGCGCTTTCCACCGCTCTGGCCACCGGGTAAAATGGACGCGAGCAACCCATCGCAACCGGCCACCTGCGAACTATGTCAAAGGAGCAGCAACCGTGACCGCAATCAACACCCGCATCGAACGTGACTCCATGGGCGAGATGGAGGTCCCTGAGGACGCATACTTCGGCGCCTCCACCATGCGCGCCGTCCTCAACTTCCCCATCAGCGACCTCCGCTTCTCACGAGGCTTCATCCGCGCCCTCGGCCTCATCAAGCAGTCCGCCGCCCAGGCCAACGTCAAGCTCGGCCTGCTCGACTCCGCCCTGGGCCGCGCCATCGAGTACGCAGCGCAGGAGGTCATCGACGGCGACCTCGACGAGCATTTCGTCCTCGACATCTTCCAGACCGGCTCCGGCACCTCCACCAACACCAACGCCAACGAGGTCATCGCCAATCGCGCCACCGAGCTCCTCGGCGGCGACCGCGGCGACCGCCTCGTCCACCCCAACGATCACGTCAACATGTGCCAGTCCTCCAACGACGTCATCCCCACCGCCATCCACATCGCCACCCTCGCCGCCATCGAGGAGGACCTCGCCCCCGCCCTCCGCGAACTGCACGCCGCGCTGGAGGCCAAGGCCGAGGAGTTCTGGCCCATCGTCAAGACCGGCCGCACCCACCTGCAGGACGCCACGCCCGTGCGCCTTGGCCAGGAGTTCCGCGGCTACGCCGGCCAGGCCGAACGCTCCCTCCGCCGCCTCGAGCACGCCGCTGCCGAACTCTCCGAGGTCGCCCTCGGCGGCACCGCCGTCGGCACCGGCGTCAACGCCCACCCAGACTTCTCCGCCAACGTCTGCGCCCTCCTCTCCCGGAAGCTCGGCGTCGACGTCCGCGAGACCGACAACCACTTCCAGGCCCAGAACACCCTCGACTCCGTCGTGGAGGCCAGCGCCACCCTCCGCACCATCGCCATCAGCCTCTACAAGATCGCCAACGACATCCGCTGGCTCGGCTCCGGCCCCCGCGCCGGCATCGGCGAGATCATGCTGCCAGAGGTCCAGCCCGGCAGCTCCATCATGCCCGGCAAGGTGAACCCCGTCATCACCGAGTCCGTCATCCAGGTCGTCGCCCAGGTCATCGGCAACGACGCCGCCGTCGCCGTCGCCGGTCAGGGCGGCTACTTCGAGCTCAACATGATGTTCCCCGTCGCCGCCCACAACATCCTGCAGGCCGCCTCCCTCCTCGCCGCCTCGGCCCGCAACTTCTCGCGCCAGTGCGTCGTCGGCCTCGTCGCGACCACTGCCGGACCCGACCTCGTCGAGAAGGGCCTCATGCTTGGCACCGCCCTCGCGCCCGCCATCGGCTACGACAAGGCCGCCGCCATCGCCAAGACCGCCGCCGCCGATGACCGCACCATCCGGGAGGTCGCCCGAGAGCAGTCCGGCCTCTCCGACGAGGAGCTCGACGTCCTCCTCAAGCCCGATGAAATGACCGAACCCGGCCTCGGCAAGAGCGCGGGCGGCGGTGGGTAACCCCGTGACGTCCTTGTCGGGCAATGGTCGGCGTAGCGCATGATCCGCGCCCTCATCTTTGACTTCGACGGCCTCATCGTCGATACGGAAACCCCAGCCCTGCAGAGCTGGCAGGAGATCTTCAGCGAGCATGGCCAGGAGCTGACCATGGACTGGTGGGCTCAGTTCGTCGGGCGCGGCGAGTCCGCTAGTACCGCCGTATACCTCGAACAGCTTGTCGGCCGCACCCTGGACGCCGAGGCCCTGACCGCCCGGCGACGGGCACGTCACGTCGAAATGGTAGAGGCGCAGCCCATCCTGCCCGGCATCGAGGACCGCATCGCCGACGCCCAGCGCCTGGGCCTCAAGCTCGGCGTCGCTAGCAGCTCCCCGCGAACGTGGGTCACCGGCCACCTTGAGCGCATCGGCCTCCTCCCGCACTTCCACGCCATCCGCTGCCGCGACGATTCCGACGTGTTGGTCGGCAAACCGGACCCCACCGTCTACCTCGCCGCCCTCCGCGCGCTGGACGTCGCCCCCAACGAGGCCATCGCGTTCGAGGACTCCCCCAGGGGCGTCGAGGCCGCCGCGAGGGCCGGCATCTTCACCATCGCCGTCCCCAACGGCATCACCCGCCGCATGGGCGACGCCGCCGCCGACCTCGAGTTGGCTTCAATGGCCGACATGTCGCTTGAGGAGATGATTCAAGCGGCAGAGCAAGCGCACGGTGCGCCGGGGTGAGGCCGGATGTAGAGCGTTTACGGCTGACCGCATCCCGGAGAATCCCCTGGAATGTGCTACGATAGCACTGGAGGTGCCCGATGATTGCGAAACTCCACGTCTGCACGATTGACGGCGGTTTGGCCGTCCGCATCCCGGAAGACGTCGCCGAGCAAATGGGCCTGTGCGACGGCGCAGCAATCGAAATTGAAACGACGGACGACGGCTCCACCTTGCGCAGGGACCTTCCCAACATTGCGGAACTGGTGAACAAGATCACCCCGGAGAACAACCACCCAGAGGTCGATTGGGGTCCCGCCCGGGGCGCTGAAGCGTGGTAGGGCAATCTCCGGCGCCCGGCTACGTGCCGGAACGCGGCGACATCGTATGGCTTGGCTTCACTCCGCAGGCTGGGCACGAACAGGCCGGACACCGCCCCGCCTTCATTCTCAGCCCCTCTTCCTGCAACGGCAGGATAGGCTTGGCCTTGTGCAGTCCTGTCAACTCTCAGATTAAGGGCTATCCTTTTGAAGTTTTGCTCCCGGACGGCGTCCCGGTCACGGGGAGCAGTGCTGGCGGATCAGGTAAGAAGTCTGGACTGGCGAGCAAGGGGCGCTCGGTTTGCTGCACGTGCAAGTCCGCAGATGTCCGCAGCCGTCGTGGCCTTGGCCCTCACCCTCTTGGAATGACCCTGTGCAGCCGTGGACGCCACCAAATCGGAATTGGTAATCCATGTCCCGAAACGTAGCTGAAAACAGTTGCGAGAACCCGCATTTTCAAGAATCCGCTTGACACAAGCCCCATTCATGGATAGAGTGATAAGACGAAAGCGTTTCGGGCTGCCTCAGCGCCGAAACCCAATTGGAGGGTTTAGCTATGCCAAGTAAGCGGTCGCGTTCTACCACACAGGTCATTCCCCTACCCAACATGCCTATGCCGCAAGCAGGCCCCGCGTCGATCTGCGCCATTGGTGTCGGTGGCGGGGGCTCCAACGCCATCATGCGCATGATGCGCGCCCGGCCCGTTCCCGGCGTCACCTACGCCTGCGTCAACACAGACATCAAGGCCCTGGGCCAGGTCGAGGGGGCGCACGTCATCCACATCGGCGAGAACCTCACCCGAGGCCTCGGCGCCGGCGGTGACCCTGAGATGGGCGCCATGGCCGCCAGCGAGTCCAAGCAGTCGCTCAAGAACGTCGTTGCCGGCGCGGACCTCGTCTTCCTCGCCATCGGCATGGGCGGCGGCACGGGCACCGGCGCCGCCCCCGTCGTCGCCGAGATCGCCCGGCAGTCCGGCGCCCTCGTCGTCGCCGTCGCCACCACGCCCTTTAGCTTTGAGGGCGCGCGGCGCCTCGAGACCGCCCACTCCGGCATCACGCAACTCAAGCCCTACGTGGACAACCTCATCGTCATCCACAACGAGCGTCTTCTCAGCCTCTTCCACGGCGATACGTCCATGGACGACGCCCTCCGCATGGCCGACGACGCCGTCATGCTCGGCGTCCTCTCCGTCGCCGAGCTGGTCAACCTCCCCGGCGAGATCAACGTCGACCTCGCGGACGTGAAGGCAATCATGAAGGTCCCCGGACGCGCCATGATGGCCATCGGCGAGGGCCACGGCAAGGGCGGGCCCCTGCAGGCCGCCAAGCAGGCCGTCAACAACCCGCTCCTGGACCTCTCGCTGGAGGGCGCGAAGGGTGTGCTCTTCAACGTCACCGGCGGCCCGTCCATGACCCTGGGTGATGTCAACGAGGCCGGCGCCTACATCGCCTCCCAGGTCGACCACCGTGCCATGATCTTCTTCGGCATGGTCAACGGCGAACCCGGCAGCGACGTCGCCCGCGTGACGCTCATCGCCACCGGCATCTCGGACGACGAGGAGATGACGCGCTTCACCTCTGACCCCTCGTCCTTCAGCGGCCGCTACCTCAACAACACCCGCGAGCAGTCGACGGACCTTGACCTGCCCCCGTTCCTCCGCCGCACCATCATCCGCTAGCTTCTACAAGCTCATGGTGAGGGAAGGGCCCGCCGTTCGCGGCGGGCCCTTCTAATTCCTGCGGACACAAGCAGTGTCAACCGCTTAATCGCTACCCCGCCGACGACTCCACGATGGGCTGCGCCAGGATCCACAGGCTCACCATCGTGTACGCCACCATCAGCGCAAGCATCGGGTACTGGCTGCGCAGCGCGTGACGCCGCTCCGGGATCTCCCGCAGCGCCGTCACGTGCGCGAGGTACACTGCCGCCACGTGCCCCACGACGATCGCCGCCACCGACAGCAGCCACACCGTTCTCGCTCCGATGATGCCGATGTCTATCTCGTATCCTGCGGTGCCGAAGATGTCCCACCCCAGACCAAACGGGTCCGAGGCCAGCGGGATGACGTTCTGCCCCTGGATGAGCAGGAACGAGAAGAAATGCGCCAGGTGGTAGGCCAGTGCGATGGGGATTAGGGGCAACACAAAGAATTTCGCCGCCTCCGCGGAAAGCAGCCGGTAGCCGCTGGCTGCGGACATGAGCCCGGCAAACGTCATGTAGACCGCGATGACCGTTGTGAAGAACCCCAGCAGCCCTATGGTGCCCACGGTATTGGCGTCCCGGAACACGTCGAACAGCGCGTTGAACAGCCGCCCCCACGCAGGCGTCGCGGAGAACCCGTCAAAGCTCACCGTGGACAGCAGCAGCAACACGAACACCATAACGGACGTCGAGCGCCCCTCGCCCCGCAGCAACCCCACCACGTACGGCCGCACGTTCAGCTCCCGTTGCTCCGGCGCCGCCGCCGTGAAGCACGCGGCGCAGTCGACGCACCCGTCGTCCTCGCCGCGGCAGTCCACCGAGCATTCCTCGCACACCGAGTCGTCCGTCACCCGCAGCTCCGTCGGCGAAAACCGCGCCAGGAACCCGAAGACCAGCGAGAATGCGTCGCCATGCCGCAGCCACGCCTCGCGCCCGAACATGAACATGCCCGCCCACATGTACACCGTGTACAGCAGCGCAAACTGCGTGATGCGCCCCGGCAGCGGCGACTCGATGTAGACAATCTCCACCCATGCGAAGACCAGAAAAGCCAGCGCCCCGGGCCAGACCCCAAGCGATGCCGGATACCTCAACCCCATGCCTAGCTCGCCGTCCCCGCTGATGGCCCGGTATGCCCGCTCCGCCCACGCGAACGTCGCGTTCCACGGGTTCATCAGCCGCCAGACGTTTCCGGCAAGTGCTGAGACGTACGCCATCCCCACCCACCAGATGACCCACACCAGCGTCGGGGATATGTTCATCGACGCTTCCGGTGTGCCGGACAACCCCGCGGCAACGGCAAACGACTCCAACGCCGGCCCCCAGGTATTCACCAGACCCGCGGCGATGACCAGCGCCAGCACGCCCACCGAAGCCGCCTGCACCGCCGTCACGACCGCCGGGTGCACCGCGAAGCGGACCGCTCGCCACCGCAAAAGGTTGAAGCGAGGGTACCCACCGCCGCCCTCCGCGCCCCTGACAAAGACCCCCATGATGACGAAGGACAGCGCCACGGCCGCACCCGCGCCGACTACGTACAGGCTCAGCGGCACCGGCAGGTCGTACCGCTCCCCAAAGCCGTGGGCCGCCGCGGGGTAGACGGCCAGCGCCACCCCCACGGCAACCGCGATAATCGAGATCCTGCTGAGTATCCTCACAATGCCCTCGCTCCCACCATGCTAGGGCCTGACCTCAAACCGCCCAAGCTCCGCCTCGACGGTTGCCGCGTCCTCCGCGCCCTCATCGTGCCCGCCCGTGTCGTCCCCGCCCGGCACGGTCACGGTGATTGTATCCTCGACCACGTTGCCGCCGACGGTGTACTCCGAGTGGTTG
Organism: Chloroflexota bacterium; assembly: GCA_026713825.1. Lineage (NCBI taxonomy): Bacteria > Bacillati > Chloroflexota > Chloroflexota bacterium. The sequence continues at coordinate 6,599 of JAPONS010000017.1, forward strand.
TTCGCGTTCAGCGTCACGCGGACTGTCCGCTCCCCCGGCTCAACCGGGCTGACGTGGTAGTGCTCGCCGTACGGCCGGCCCACCTTCACGCCGTCCACGTAGACGTGCGCGTGCCCGTTGCCCTGCACGTGCGCGTCGCCCACCTGCTCCGGCGCGAAGGTGAAGTTCGTCGTCGATATCCGCACGTTCAACCCCGCCACCGAGTCCGGCACGGCCTCAACCGACACGCTCATCCCCTCCGGAGCCTCCACCCCTGCCGCATGGTCGGCCTCGTGGTCACCTGACGCCATTCCTGGCGCGGCGTGGTGGATGGTGATGGGGAAACTGCCCGTCGCGTTCGCCGTGAAGATGAACGTCGCCGGATCGCCCGGCTCGATGTTCTCCTCGAAGTCGTAGCCGTGCAGGTGGAAGTTGACCGGCTCGTCGGACCGCACGATCATCGTGACCCTGTCGTCCGCGTTGACCTGCCACCCTGACGTGCTTCCGGCAAGCTGACCTCCCTCCAGCTCGATGTTGATCGTGTGCTCCTGCGGTTCTCCCCCGCCGCCGCATGCGGCCATCGCCAGCGACAACGCCAGCGCGGCCGCCGCCGCCAGGAGCATTCTCATTCGCTTCATTGCTCTCTCCGATTCAACTCTGAGGGCGGCGTCCGCGAGCCCGTCGCCGCCGCCCAAACATTCGATTGCCCAGCGTAAACCCAAAGATCCCCAGCGCCACCACAATGAGCGCAATCAGCGTCAGACTCGCCCCGCCGGCCTCCACCACCGGGACCGCGAAGGTCGCCCGCTCGCTCCCAAGCGCGGAGTCGACGGTCAGCGTGAACTCCCACAGCCCCGCCGTCTCAATTGGCAGGTCCGCCGCGTACCAGAGCGGCCCCTCCAGCGTCCCGTACCCCTCGACCGGCCCCACATCGAGGCCCCCATCGCCGGTGAACGCGCCCTGCATCGTGATCGCGGGGTCCGCGACCGCCGTTTCCTCTCCCGCGGTCGCAAGGAAGATGATGAAGTGCATCGGCCCCGTGACGGGCGTCGTCGACACCGTCAGCCGGTACGCCCCAACCTCTCCCGCGAAGACCTCGCGGCTGCCGACGTGCACCCCGTTCGCGTCCGCCGGCGCCGCCGAGCTCAGCAGCAGCACGACGCCAATCACGACGCCGAGCGTCATGCGCATGCCGAGGACAAGTGCACCGGTCGAGGTCATTCTCCCGCTCTCTCTCAACGCGGCATTCAAGCCGCCTCGAACGCTGTTGCTGCCACTAGCCGTGGTCGTAATCAGAGAGCGGGGCGGGGCGGAGGCGTGTCGATGCCCGGCGTGAACCGCGAGAGCGTGTCGCGCCAGGGGGTTCGAACCAGAATGAAGAGGGCCGGGGCAAGCAACGCCAGCGTGGCCGCCTCGCCCAGCGAGACAAGGTTGAAGACGCTTGCGCCCGTTATGTCATTGGTGGCGGGCACGATCACCACGCCATCCGCCGAGACGGGCATGCCTGCTGCGTGCCCGTGCTGCGTCTCGTGGCCGTGGTCGTGCTCGACGGCGACGCCGCCGGGGAAGAGGTGGCCGTGCTGCGGGTGACGCTCGACGGCGTGGTGGTCCATCGCGGGAGCGAGCGCGGGGAACAGCGCCGCCCACACCACCGCCATGAACAGCGCCGTGAACACGGCGCTCGCGCTGCGGCGCGTGGCAATTCCGGGCAATATCATACCTAGAGAATAGCTGCGGCCCGTCGCAAGCGTCAACGGCCTTGCCCGCCTTTGGGGCGTATGGAACAATTGAAGGCGAGGTGCGCATGCCCAAGCCTGACATGTCCGTCAACATCGCCCCTGGCCATGAGTCCGGCCTGCTCCTCCGTGCCCCCGTCATGATCGCCTGCGGCACCTTTGGGCAGGACGGCTACGGCGATGGCATGCCCCCCGGCAGCGATTGGCAGACCCTTGGCGCCGTCGTCGCCAAGACCGCCACCGTCCGCGAGCGCCTCGGCAACCCCCGCCCGCGCATCGCCCACGGCCGCGCGTGGACCATGAACTCCATCGGCCTCGCGAACCCTGGCATCGACACCGTCCTCCGCGACTACGCCCCCAAGTGGACCGCGTGGCAGGTCCCCGTCATCCTCAGCATCGCCGGCGAGAGCGTCGACGACTTCCACGCCCTCGCCTCAGCCGTCGACGGCACGCCCGGCGTCGCCGCCATCGAGATCAACGTGAGCTGCCCCAACGTCGCCGGCGGCCTCGATTTCGCCCAGAGCCCCGAACTCACCGCCGGCGTCGTCCGAGCCGTCGTCGGCGCAACGTCCCTGCCCGTCATCGCCAAGCTCTCGCCCAACGTCGCCGACATCGTCCCCATCGCCCAGGCCGCCGAGACCGCGGGCGCCCACGCCCTCACCCTCACCAACACCCTCATCGGCATGGCCCTTGACCGCGATACCGGCGGCTCCGTCCTCGGCGCCGTCACCGGCGGCGTCTCCGGCCCCGCCCTCAAGCCCATAACCCTCGCGATGGTCTACAGGACCTACCGCGCCGTCGGCATCCCCATCATCGGCGTCGGCGGCATCGAGTCGACCGATGATGCCCTCGACTACCTCCACGCCGGCGCGGCGGCGGTCCAGGTCGGCACGGCGAACTTCACCAACCCGCGCGCCCCCGTCGAGGTCCAGTCTGGCCTTGAGCGCCGCCTCGCCCGCCGCAGGCTCGCGTCTGTCTCCGCCCTGACCGGCCTCGCCCACCGCGATGCCCCTTCCCCCGCGCAGGCGCCCGTTCAGGCATAGCTGTTTACACCGCCGTATGCCTGTGCTATAGTCGGAAGGCATTTCGCAAGGAGTGGTAAAACATAGCGGGCAGAGACTACCGCATTAACCAACAAATACGAGTCCGGGAAGTCCGGCTGATTGGGGACGCCGGTGAGCAGATCGGTGTCATCCCAACGCTCGAGGCCATTAACATGGCGCGCGAGCAGGGCCTGGACCTGGTGGAGGTGTCGCCCAACGCGGTCCCTCCCGTCTGCCGCCTCCTCGATTACGGTCGGTTCCGCTACTCGCAGACCAAGCGGGAGCGGGAGGCGCGAAAGACCCAGAAGACCAACGTCGTCCGGGAAGTGCGCTTCCGGCCCCGCATTGCCACGCATGACCGGGCCTCGAAGATCCGCCGCATTCAGGAACTCCTGGGTGACGGCAACAAGGTAAAGGTCAGCGTCCTCTTCCGCGGTCGGGAGATCTCCCACCCGGAGCTTGGCGTGACCCTCCTGCGGGGCGTCGCGGAACAGTTGAAGGATGAGGCAAAGCTTGAGGCCCCTCCCCTGATGGAAGGGCGGCGATTGAACATCGTGCTGGTGCCCGGTGCGGCGCCGGCGCCGAAGGCCGCTAAGGCGGTCGTGGCGGAGGAGAAGCCCGTTGGCCAGTAAGCAGCCCAAGAAGTACAAGCTCAAGACCCACAAGGCGTCGGCCTCCCGCATCCACGTGACCGCGGGCGGGCGGATGTTCCACCTCCACGGCCAGCGGAGCCACCTCCGGCGCAAGAAGAACCAGTCGCTCAAGCAGGGCTACGACCAGAAGGAACCCGTCGCGATGGGTACGGTCAAGCGTCTCCGCAAGCTCCTCCCCTACTCCTAGCGGCGGCGGTGAGCGGTTCGTTGCCCTGAGCGCTCTCACCAATCGAGCACACAACCAGGCGCCGTGCGCAGCGCGCGGCCACCAAAGAGGTAAGGCATGGCAAGGGTTAGCAACAGCGTCCCCAAGAAGCGCCGGCACAAGAAGGTCTTGGCGATGGCCAAGGGCCACTACAGCGTGCGGCACCGCCACTACCGGCGCGCCAAGGAATCCGTCATGCACGCCCTCGCCTACTCCTACGCCCACCGGCGCGAGCGCAAGGGCGACTTCCGTAAGCTCTGGATCCTCCGCATCGGCGCGGCCGCCCGGGGCCACGGCATCAGCTACAGCCGTCTCATCCACGGCATCAACGCCGCCGGCATCGCCCTAGACCGCAAGGTCCTCGCAGACATGGCCGTCCGCCAACCCGAGGGCTTTGCCGCCGTAGTGGAGCAAGCCAAGTCCGCACTGCCTGCCAACGCCTAGCCAGACCAACCGTCAAGAAGCAATAAGAGCAAGGTTGCAACCTTGCTCTTCCGCTTTTTCTGGGGCAAGTGAATCAAATGAGCCGCAATGGGAAAAAGATAGACGATGGAAATTACAGGTGAGTAATACCCTCTACTTATTCCTTGACGAATCAGGTGACTTGGGCTTTGGCCCAAAGGCCTCCCGATTCTTCGCCTTAACTAGCGTTGCAATGTACAGGCCGTTCCAAGGTGGCGCTGCACTGGATGACCTCAGATACGATCTTCTTGAGAAGGGTGTGGCTCTGGAGCAATTCCACTGTGCCAACGACAATAGGCACGTCCGCTCACAGGTGTTCGAGGTCATAGCCGAGAACCTGGGGAACTGGCAGATTGACACCTGTGTCATTGAGAAGCGCAAGACGCACCCTTCGCTGCACCAACACTCCTCTTTCTACACTGCCATGTTTGCTGCCTTCCTTAATTCAGTCTCGTGGCCGGACATGGTGCGGGATGCCCACGAGGTGATCATCATCACAGATGCACTGCCAGTACGGGGCAAGCGCAACGCAGTCCAGAAGGCCCTGCAAGGAGTAATGGCACATACCATGCCCAACACCATCAAGTACAACCTGCTGCACCACCAATCAAGCTCTCACTACGGGTTGCAGATTGCGGACTATTGTGGATGGGCGGTTTTTCGGAAGTTTGAGTATGGTGACCCAGAGGCGCACAACAAATTGCGCCATGCTGTCAACAGCGAGACTCTCATTCCATGAACCGGGGGTTTGCGCAAAAAACGACCCCCCCGACTACTCCCGTCGCCGGGAGAGGACCCCTTGGGCCCTTGTCATCAGGGGGGAACCTTTAGCCACCAACCTCATTATAGGGCATCGGGGAAAGTCGTCAACACCACAGCTAAGGTCACGCAAACACAAAAAATGACCCCCCCAACTACTCCATTGCTGGAGAGTGCCTCCAGGGGCACTTGTCATCGGGGGGGAACCTTTAGAAGCAATATTATTGCCCCTATCCGTTCTCGCCGTGTCTACCCCCACCCGCTACAACGCCCCGTCCCCCATGATCACCGCAAACAGCAGCGCCAGGTACAGCAGCGAGTACCGGTATATCGGCGCAGCCGCCCGGGGCCCGGTCTGCCGGAACAACCGCAGCGCGTACCCGATGAACCCCAGTCCGAGCACACTCGCGCTCACCAGGTACACCAGCCCCAGGCTGTCCGTCGCCAGGTAGAGCAGGATCGTGAGCATCGTCAGCGCCAGCGTGTACAGCAGGATGTGCCGCCGTGTGCTCTCCTCGCCCGCGACCACCGGCAGCATCGGCACGCCCGCCTCCGCGTAGTCGCGCCGGATCAGCAGCGCCAGCGCCCAGAAGTGCGGCGGCGTCCAGAAGAAGATGATGGCGAACAGGTAGAACGCAGGCAGCGTCAGCCCGCCCGTCACCGCGGCCCAGCCCACCAGCGGCGGCACCGCCCCCGCCGCTCCGCCGATGACGATGTTCTGCGTCGTCGTCCGCTTGAGCCACTTGGTATAGACCAGCACGTAGAAGACGGACCCCGCCATGGCCAGCGACGCCGCCAGCAGGTTCGCGCCCCACAACAGCAGCGCGAACGCCAGCACGTTCAGCGCGAGCCCGAACACCAGCGCCTGCCGTCCCGACCCCCGCTCGCTCGCGACCGGCCGCGACGCTGTTCGTCCCATCTTTCGATCGATGTCCCTGTCGAGCCAGTGGTTGAGCGCGCTCGCCCCCCCGGACGCCAGCGCGCCCCCGAGGATTACCGTCGCGATGAGCCCCGCCCCCGGCAGACCCTCCGCCGCCAGCACCATGCCGCCGAACGCCGTCACCAGCAGCAACGACATCACGCGCGGCTTTGTCAGCGCCACGTAGTCGCCGATGACCGTGCGAAGCGTACCGCCCGGAGCCTCTGTGGCCGCGGAACTCGCCCCGCCATCACTTGTCGGCGAAGCCGCGGCGCCCTCCTCCGGCGGCATCCGCGCCGCCACGACAGCCATCGCGATCAGGTGCCCCCACAGCGCCGACGCCAGGCTCAGGTGGACCACCCGCGCCGCCGCCGCGAATTGGAACCACGGGTTGGCCGCCCCCGCCAGCACCTGCGCGACAACCAGCGCCGCCGCGCCTATGCCCATGCCCGCCAGAGCCCGCGACCGCCCCTTGAGCCGTCTCGCCTGCAGCGCCGCCACGATGATGTACACCCCGCCCAGGCCCGCGATGGCCCGGTGCGCCATGTGCTCCCACTGCAGCCCGAAGTTGGGCAGCCAGTCGCTCGTGCACAGCGGCCACGAGGGGCAGATCGTGCTCGCGCCGCTCCCCACGATGTAGGTGCCCGACAGCAGGATGACCATCGACACCGTCGCCATTGTGATGACCGTCTTGAAGTACGGGTCCCGCTGCCCGCGCGGCCCCTCCGCCGTCGCCGGGCGCGCAATCAGCAACGCCACGATCAGCATCGCGAACAGCGTCTCGGCGGCGAACAGGTGCAGCGTGACTATCGGCGCCGGCAGCTCCGTCAGCACCGTGATGCCGCCCAGCACCACCTGCACCGCCAGCGCCACAACGGCGACGGCCATGAGCCGCTTCAGCCCCGTCGACTCGCGGTGCCGCGTCCACACCAGCATGGCGCACGCCGCCACCAGCACGCCGACGACGCTCGCAACAAGCCGGTGGGAGTATTCGATCAGGACGTGGTACTCGAACGGGGGGATGATCTGTCCGTGGCAGAGCGGCCAGTCGGGGCAGCCGAGTCCCGACTCCGTCGCGCGGACCAGGCCGCCCAGCGTGATGAGGCCAAACGTCACCGCAACTGTGACGGCGAGGAGGACTCGCAAACTGACGAAGGATGAAGCGTTCACGCCGCACCACCGCAACGGTTGCGCAGGAGATGCTCCTTGGTGCGGACGGCGTGCAAGGCTTCTCTGCTAAATGATGATGCTGAAGAGTAGCAGCAACAGAATCATCAGAAACGTTGCCAGCACCAGTCCAAAGGTGAATAGGACTTTGAAGATCCCGGCGTCGAACTTGAGGTGCATATAGAACATGGCCACGTAGTAGAACTTGACCGCTGATAACACAAGGAAGATCCAGAGGAAGTAGTCCTGGAGCGCATCGACGTAGTAGATCAGCACCTCGAAGATGGTGATGAGCGTCAGGTACGTCGCTATGAGGATGTATTTCGCCGGAGACGGGTGCGCGCTCTCGTGCGGGACCGCTCCGTGTTGCTCTTGCTCTGCCATGCGCCTCTCCCTGTGGTGCCGGTCTCTATGTGGCCGGCGGTTCTAGGCTGCCAATCAGGTATACCACCGTGAAGATGACCACCCAGACTATGTCCACAAAGTGCCAGTACAGACCCATCAACTCGACGTCCAGGCTCTTCTCCGCCGGCAGTCCGTGCTTGAATGAGTAGAAGAAGAGCGACATCAGCCAGATGACCCCGACGGTCACGTGCGCGCCGTGGAAGCCCGTCAGCGTGAAGAAGCTCGCCCCAAAGACGTTGGTCTTGGGCGTGAGCCCGTGGATCACGAACTCGTAGAACTCGTACACCTGGAACCCCAGGAACGTCGCGCCCAGGAACGCCGTCGCGAAGATCCAGAACCGCGCCGACACCACGTCGCTGCGCTGCACCGCCGCGAGCGCCAGCACCATCGCCAGCGAGCTCGTCAGCAGCACGAACGTGCTCGTGCTCGTCACCGGGATGTTCAGGATCTCGTGCGGCTTTGGCCCCACCACGCTCGCGTCCTTGTACAGCAGGAACGTCGCGATGAGCGCGCCGAAGAAGAGACACTCAGACGCCAGGAACAGCCACATCAGGAGCTTGCGATGGTCAAGCCCCGTCGTGGTGGCCAGGTGACTCTCGTGTGCCGTGGTGTTTGTTGTCACGACTTCCCCTCTAGTGGTGCTCGGGCCCTGCCGGCTCGAAGACCCATCCGTAGATGCCCAGCACGCCGATGACTGCGCCGATGGACGCCAGCCACGGGTTGACGATCACCAGCCCCGCCGCCAGCGCCGTCCCGAATGCCACGACGATCGGCCAGTAGGACGGGTTCGGCATGTGAATGGACTCTTCCGCCCCTTCATCCGCGCCTCCCGCGATGACCGGCGGCGCGTCGTGCTTCAGCTCCGGGTGCTTCTGGTCCCAGAGCGGCTCGTTGCTGTGCACCACCGGTATCCGCGCGAAGTTGTACTCCGGAGGCGGCGAGGCGATTGACCACTCCAGCGTGCGGCCGTCCCACGGGTCGTCCCCTGCAGGCTCGCCGCTCTTGACGCTCTTGAAGAAGTTCACCAGGAACACCACCACGCTCAGCGCGATGATGAAGGCCCCCACCGTCTCGATCTGGTTCAGGAGCTCCCAGCCCATGCTCTCGTCGTACGTGTTGATGCGCCGCGGCATCCCGTCGATGCCCACCAGGTGCATCGGCCCGAACGTCACGTTCATGCCGATGAACATCAGCCAGAAGTGCAGCTTGCCCCAGCCCTCGCTCAGCAGCCGGCCCGTCATCTTCGGGAACCAGTAGTAGATGCCGCCGAACAGCCCCATGATGCTCCCGCCGAACAGCACGTAGTGCGGGTGCGCCACCACGAAGTACGTGTCCTGCTGCTGCGTGTCGACCGGCGGTGAGGCGTGCATCACCCCGCTCAGTCCGCCGATGACGAACAGCGCCACGAACCCCAGCGCAAACAACATCGCCGTAGTGAACTGTATCGACCCGCCCCACAGCGTGGCGATCCAATTGAAGATCTTGATGCCCGTCGGCACCGCGATCAGCATCGTACTCGCTGAGAACGCCGCCAGCGCGATCGAGCCCAGCCCCACCGTGAACATGTGGTGCGCCCACACCGCGAAGCCCATGAAGCCGATGGCCACGCCCGCAAACACCACCGTCGAGTACCCGAACAGCGGCTTTCGCGAGTACGTCGGCAGGATCTCCGAGACAATGCCCATCGCCGGCAGGATCAGGATGTACACCTCGGGGTGGCCGAAGAGCCAGAAGATGTGCTGCCACAGCAGCGGGTCCGCCCCCGCTTCCGCCGAGAAGAACGGCATGCCGAACTCCCGCCAGAACAGCAGTTGCACAAGTCCCACCGTCAGGATGGGCAGCGCGAACACCAGCAGGAAGGACACCACCAGCGTCATCCACGTGAACACCGGCATCCGCATCAGCGTCATGCCCGGCGCCCGCATGTTGAGGATGGTGATGATGAAGTTCAGCGCCGCGGCCAGCGAGGACACACCCAGCACCAGCATGCCGAGCGCGAAGAAGTCGACCGCGCTGCTCGGCGAGTACTCCAACGCCGTCAGGTTGGCGTACGCGAACCACCCCACGTCCGGCGCCCCGCCGAAGATGAAGCTCGAGTTCAACAGGAGCGCGCCGAACAGGAACAGCCAGTAGCTCAGCGCGTTCAACCGCGGGAACGCGACGTCCCGCGCGCCGATTTGCAGCGGCACGATGAAGTTGAAGAAAGCCGCTCCCAACGGCATGATCGCCAGGAAGATCATCGTCAGCGCGTGCATCGTGAACAGTTGGTTGAACAGCCCGGCGGCAATGAGCGTGCTCTCCGCCTCCGCCAGTTGCAGTCGAATCAGCAGCGCCTCGAAGCCACCAATAAGGAAGAAAGTGACGGCCGTCACCCCGTACAGGATGCCGATGCGCTTGTGGTCGACGGTGGTGATCCAGCTCCACACGCCGCTCTTGGAAGCGGCGTGGTCCGCTCCACCAAATGCGCCTACTGCCGTTGCCATGTATTCGCCTCCAAACGCCCGCCGGACCGCTCCGGCGCTACGCTCTCGAATGCGCTACTGCAATGTCTGAAGATACGCCACCAGCGCGCCGATGTCCGCATCCGTCAGTGCCAGGTCCGGGTTCTTGTAAGCCTCGGCTTCCTTGTACATGATGTTGCCGGGCTTGATCTCTTCCGGGTTGTCCAGCCACGCCGTCAGGTTCGTGGCGTTGTTCTCCATTATCGCCCCGGCCAGGGTCACCCGCGAACCGAAGCCCGTCAGGTTGGGCGCCGGGAACAGCCCCGCCGCGTCGTATGCCCCGTTGATGCTGTGGCATACCGTGCAGCCCTTGGTCGAGAACAGCTCGTGCCCCGTCGCCGCCACGCCCGATGGCTCCGGCGCTGGCGACTGCAGCCCCGCGGTCCACGCGGCGAAGTCATCAGGGCTGTCGACGAAGATGCGCATGCGCATGTTTGCGTGCGAGAGTCCGCAGAACTCCACGCACTGCCCCAGGAACATCTGCCCCTCGGTCTCCGCGTCCGGCGTGAACCACACCGTGTTCGTCCTGCCCGGCACAAGGTCAATCTTGCCGAACAGCGCCGGCACCCAGAAGCTGTGCAGCACGTCCTCCGTCTCCAGGTTGAAGCCGATGGTGCGGTCGGACGGCACGCGGATCTCGTTGGCGGTCACCAGGCCGACGTCCGGGTACTCGACTTCCCACCACCACTGGTGGCCCGTGACGTTGATGATGTACGACCCCGCCGGGATGTCGTCCGTCCGGAAAATCGTGATCCACGTCGGCACGGCGATGGCGATCAAAATCAGCGCGGGAATGATGGTCCAGGTGACTTCGAGGACCATGTTGCCCTCGGTCTGCTTCGGCATGCCGGAGTTCGGGCGGCGGCGGTAGCGGAACACCGCGTACACCAGCGCGCCCTCGACAACGACGAACACCACAACCGACACCCAGAAGATGAACGCGTACGTGCCCTGAATCTCCCGTGCGACGTCCGACTGCGGGTTAATGGTGGTCTGCGCCGAGTCGACGGTGCCGCAGGCTGCGAGGATGGGTAAAACTACTAGGGCGAGGAGTACGAGCAGGGACTTAGGGCGGATGTGTTTTCGGTTCGCCATGGTCCTCTCTCAATGTCGTTGTGACCGGTTGCTGCCGTCCCCATGAGCGCTGAGAGGCTGTTCGCGTCGAGGTCTCCGGAGCCTTCCGTGCTGGCACGGGCATGCAGACCCCTTTGCAGCAGCCACATTCTATAGGCGTGAAACTTTCGTAGTCAATGGGTTGGTGAAAAATCGCGCAAAGTTTTTCGCCCTCAACCCCTCGACACCGTTAAGGCGTTGACGCCGTCAAGACGTTGACGCCGTCAAGACGTTGACGCTGCTACCACCGTCGCGGCCCGCTCACCGCCCGCCCCTCCAGCCGCCGCATCCGCTGGTCGTCCCGGTGCAGCATGACAAAGAACAGTATCGTCAACACCGTGAAGTAGATGCCCGCCCCCGGTATCCACATGATCAGCCCCGCAATCATCTGGTCCTCCCCCGGCGTTAGCCCCCACAGCCGTGGCACGCCCAGGTAATACGTGTACAGCACGTCCTCAGACAGCGTGATGATCGCCGCCAGCGCCGTGCTCTGCAGCGTCGCCAGAAAGAGGTACAGCAGCCGCAGCGCGTACGAGAGTCTCGGCTTGAGCGGCACCGGATCGATGGCCGTCCACCAGAAGAACACCGCCGCGCTGACGAACATCATGTGTTGCAGGAAGTGCAGCGCCTCGTTCGTCACCGCCTCGTTGTACAGCGCCGGGATGTGCCAGATCCATACAGTGAACACGAAGACCAGCCATGCCGTAAGCGGCGACGCCAGGAAGTTCAGCGCCTTCCGCACCCGGCGCATCTGCAGCAGCGGAATCGCCAGGTCGTCGCGAAGGATACGCGGCAGCCCCCGCAGCGCCGGCACCACTGGCGCGCCAACCAGAATCAGCGGCGGCCCCACCATCATCATCAGCATGTGCTGGATCATGTGCATCAGGAAGAGGTCGTCGGAGAGCCCGTCGACGGGCGAGACCGCCCCGAGCAACAGCGCGCTCCACCCGGTGTAGAACGCGGTCGGCCGCCACCATGGAAAGAGGTCGCCTGAACGCCCCCGGCTGCGCCATAACCCGCGAGTATAGAGCGCAATCAGGACAAGCAGCCCCGCCAGCGTAAACGGATCAAAGGTCCACGTGTTCCAGAAGGTCATAGATTATGTTGCACCGGCCCCTTCCCCCACTGGCGGAAGGCTGGAATGGGGGCCTGCCCCTGAAATTGTGGGCGCCCGTCCCCGCCTCAACCGTCATACCGGCGAATGCCGGTATCCAGGGGCGCCCGCCCCAGCCATCCCCACACGGCGTCCCCCCGTTCACCCTGGGCCTGTCGAAGCCTGTCCTGAGGGCTCACGAAGGGGGCGCCGCCCCCTACGAGGACGCCTGCGCATCGGTGTTGCTGACCATCCAGTTGATCCCGAACTTGTCCGAGCAAGCGCCGAAGTAGTCGCCCCAGAACATGTCTCCCAGCGGCATGGTGACGTTGCCGCCCTCGGAGATCTTGGCGAAGAGGTCTTCCGTCTGCTCCCGGCTCTCGGTTTGCAGCGAGATGGAGAAGTTGTTGCCCATCTCGATGGGCATGCCCCAGTTGCTCGGCACGTCGCTGCCCATCAGGGTCGTTCCCCCAATGTCGAACGACACGTGCAAAACGTTGTCCATCTCATCTTCTGGTACGCCCATGTCCTCGGGCAGCTCGCGGAAGGTCCCCAGGTAGTTGAACTCTCCCCCAAACACGGACCGGTAGAACTCGAAGACCTCGCGGCAGTTGCCGTTGAAGTTCAGATACACGTTGAGAGGCATGGAATCCCTCCTGGTAATATCTTGGTCTGATAACCAGTATACTCAAGTCAGGTCGGGGTGGGCCACAGCCAATTCGCGCACCGCGGGCGCCCGCCTGGCCCTTAAGTGAACTAGCCAAAGGAGCGTTGCAACATGGAACTGGGTGCATTCTCGGTCAGCCTCGCCGTCAAGGACATAGAGGCGTCACGCGACTTCTACACCAAGCTGGGATTCGTGATCATCGGCGGTGACCAGGCCGAGAACTGGCTCATCCTCCAGAACGGCGCCGCAACCATCGGCCTCTTCCAGGGCATGTTCGACAAGAACATCCTGACCTTCAACCCCGGCTGGAACGCCGACGCCCAAAAGCTCGACGCCTTCACCGACATCCGCAGCATCCAGCGCCAGATCAAGGGCCAGGGCATCGCCCTCATCAGCGAGGCCAACGAGACCACCGCCGGTCCCGACAGCTTCGTCCTCGAAGACCCCGACGGCAACCCTATCCTCTTCGACCAGCACGTCTAACCCAACAGCCACCGTCCACCCACACCCCCATCGTCACACCCGCGAAAGCAGACCCTCGCATAACCCCTTCCCCCCTCAGGGGAAGAGCCAGCCCCGTACTCGATACGGGGCTGGGATCGGGGAGCTGGGGTTTGGCGGACAGCGGGCCGGGGCCGGCGGCCAGCGTGGAGACGGTGCTGGCGGAGGGGCTGCGGCTGGCGGGGGCGTCGCCGGTGCACCTGGCATTGCGGGGGCGGCGGCGAGATCGGTGGGGTGCGAGTGGCGGGGGACCGCGCGGACGGGGTGCGTGCCGCCCGGCCTGCGGGAGGTGGCCGACAGCGACCTGGATAGTCTGGGTATCCCGTATTGCGACGCGACGGCCCCGGTGGTGAGCGCGGAGGACGTGGACACCGGGCTCATTGGCGACCTCATAGCCCTTGTGGACATGATCATCAGTTGGTTCAGCGGGTCGTGAGGGGAGAGAGCGCGATGAAGAAAAAGCGGCTTGTCACTGGCACCCTGGCACTCCTGCTGGTCGTCGCGGTCGGGATGGCCTCGGCGCTGGCGTGGCAGGCGACCCGCACCGCTCCGGCGAGCGTGACAGAGGAATGTGATCTCAACACCTACGACACCTTGGCGACTATGGCATTTCCGGACAGGACGGTGACATGGCAGGTGCGCCACCTGAAAGGCGACCGGCATGAGGTGCTGACTCACACCGCCCCGGACGGGACGCTGATCGGCAGGGGTGAGAAGATTTACAAGGACGGCATGCTGTACTTGCGGGAAACCCTGGAGGAAAACCCGGAGGTGTACGGCGCGTGGCGAGTAAACCCCTCAAATATTCAAGGGCATCCCTTGCTTGGGTGCCTGGCGCCTCCAGCCGCGGGCGCCTCCGGCCATTCAGATGCGCCCCACTATACGACCGACACCTTCCTGTCGGAGGAGGAGGGGTCGATGCGGCGGGAGGTGTGGGTGGACGTCGTCGGGCAGCCAGTCCGGGAGCGGCGGACCTTCTATGGGCCGGACTATGACGGGGTGACCAACACCGATACGACGGTGATGGAGCTCACCTACAAGGACCACGGGGAGCCCAACGTGATCAAGGCCCCATGCGCCGATGCGGTGCCGGACCAGGCCAACAACCCATCGCTCATGCTGGACTGCATTGCATTGCTGGCGGCCAAGGACGGACTGCGGGGAACGGGGACGCTGAACTGGAGCGTCGACGTCGCCATCGGGAGCTGGGACCGGGTGACGACGGCGGGGACGCCGAGCCGGGTGACGAAGCTGCTGATGTCCAACAAGGGCCTGAACGGGAGCATTCCCGTGGAACTGGGGCGGCTGAGCGGCCTGCAGGAGCTCAAGCTGTCAGGGAACGCGCTGACGGGGTGCATCCCCATCGCGCTGAAGGATGTCCCCACCAACGACCTCGCGTCGCTGAACCTCCTCTACTGCCGCCCCCCGGCGCCGGACACGCCTTAGGTATTACGGGAGGTACAACCGGAACAGATCAAGGCCGATTCCACCCGCATATCATAGATTCGGTTATGATCGTCAATCAGAATGCCGAACTGCGGTGTTCGCCTCACCCGTTCGATATCATGGCGGTCTACGCCCTCTACCAAACGAGGTGACGTTATGGCGTGGTGTTCGGTTGTGACCCTCCTGGTAGTCTTGACGCTGCTGCTGGCGGCCTTTGGCTGCACACAGGATGCGGCTCCTGCTCCTAACCCAGAAACTACTGCTTTGGACAGCCCAAGCCCTGACGCTTGCAGTACGTACTTCCTAGAAGACCTCGAGAAGCACTTCCTTCATTGGTCTTCGGACGGCTCTTTCCTCGTGTTCGACGTTGATGGCGCCATATGGTCTATGGATATTGAGGGCGGCAGGCTGCACGAGGTCAACGCTGAGGTGGTACCCTCCGGGTCGCCACCCGCCGATCCGCGCGGGTACGGAATCTACGCCGACGTGTCGCCGGACGGCTCCCAAATCGTCTACGCCACCTGCAACTACATGCCCGAACCGGTTCACGAATCAATCTACGGCCCTATCAGGAACTACGAGATAGCCGTAGCGAATATAGACGGGACCGGGAAGCGGCGGTTAACGACAAACGATTACTTCGACCACTTCCCGGCATGGTCTCCCGACGGAACAGAGGTCGCTTTCCTGGGGCATGGGACACGGACTGACTACGCCAGAGAGTATCCGAAGTACTCCGACCTCATGGTCAAAGCTACGGAGTGGGTAGGCTGTCAGGTTTCTCCAGGCGGCGATGCAGTCGCCGTCGGGCCCCCGTACAGGGTCGGCCCATACCCCCCGGTGTGGTCTCCCGACGGCCAGAACCTGGCGTTCATCGCATTGGAGTGGGAGAGGAAAAGGGTCCCCAGATTACAAAACATTTTCCACCGCATCCTCCATACCGTCAGAATCGTCAAGGAGGGAAGGAGCGACCGTCCTAACGATTGTTGGGTCCGGCCTGAGCGTGTATACAGGATAGGCGAGACAACGGCGCCGCCAGCTTGGTCGCCGGACAACGGGGAGTTGGCCTTCCCCTCATTGGAAGGAGAGGAGGTCATGATCTACGCGGCGGAGCCTGACGGCACAGGACGGCGCACCATCTGGCGCGGCCGGCCTGACGGCCCCACCCTGCCAATCACCCAGGTGTCCTGGTCACCGGACGGAACGGAGTTGCTGTTCGTCTCCGACCGGGTGTATCTCATATCGGTGGACGGTGAAGACCTACGCTCGTTGCCTCACGTTCGTCCCGCGGCTACCCCAGCTATCCGGGCCGCATGGTCGCCGGACGGGTCTAGGGTGGCCCTCTACTATCCTGGCTTTCCTTACCGAGACCCTGACTCCGAGTCCTTCACAGCCTCCGGCTACACCCGCTCCTACACAAGTGGCGCCTTGGCCACCATATCCCCAGACGGAAGTGACCTGCGCGTCTTGGTGGAAATGGATGATGACGGAATACCCCGCCTGGTATCCCTTACTGCTCTTACTACCAATGGGAACAGCGTTCCAGCAGAAGGGGGCACGCCATGAACGCCACCGTCAAGAGGTCTCTGGGTGTCGTGGGTCTGCTGGCCCTGGTTCTGCTCGGGGCAGCTGTTGTGTTCAACGGCCAGAGCGGGGGACGGCAGGCCGTCGCGGCGGAGCCGTGCGCGGCGACGGAGGAAGCGCGGGATCCGTGCGCGGCGCGGGACGTGAGCGGGTTCACCCTCTTCACGGGGTCGGGGAGCGGGAGGTTGACAGACAGCGGGCCGAGGCCAGCGGCCAGCGTGGAGGCGGTGCTGGCGCAGGGGCTGCGGCTGGCGGGGGCGTCGCCGACGCACTTGGCGATCCGGGAGCCGCAGGCCCAGATGGGAGTCCCCCCACCCTGACACAACCCCCTCGCGCGAACGCCGCATCCCCCATTACCCTCTCCCCATGCAAGCGCTCACCACCACCGGCACGCAGCCCATCGCCATCGGCGCACGCGTCTTCACGACGGTGAGCCCCTCGTCCAATGTCATCGTCGTGGCCCTGCCCGACGGTTCCAGTGAAGGGGCAGCCGGCCCCAAAAAAGTAAATTACTTGACTTATAGCTGGAATGCGACACATTCCCTACAAAACAAAGGCGAAACAACCTCGGCCGCAACTACGGGCAAAATGAGGACAAATCCAAACGAATGGCAGGCGCTCATATCCCCACGCATGGCGCACAGTCGGACCAGCCCCCTACCCCACCACCCCCGCCGCCGCATGCGTCCCGGCAATCCGCCCGAAGACCCCACCCCCCAACTCCTTCACCCCCAGCGTCATTCCTGCGAAGCTTGCCCCGTACCCCGATACGGGGGCAGGAATCCAGAGGGGCCGAGGGCCGGGGGCGCCTCCTCCACCACCGCCCATAGCCGCCGCACCAACCCTGCCCACCCCTCTTGACAAGAACATATATTCTAAATACCCTTCTCTCATCACAGAGGGAGGGGCCCATGTCCCATCATGCCAAGTACATGGACACACAGTGCCGCACCGCGCTCAACCGCGTCCGCGGCATGGGGTTCCGTTGGTCGCTCAACCCCTACCGCGGCTGCGTCCACGGCTGCCACTACTGCTTCGCCCGCCGCTACAACGCCTTCAACGACCTCAATCCCTCCGACGACTTCTCCGGCCTCGTCTTCGTCAAATCCAACATCGTCGACGTCCTCCGCGCCGAGCTCTCCCGCCCCTCGTGGCCCCGCGATGTCGTCGCCATCGGCACCGCCACTGACCCCTACCAGCCCATCGAGGGCGCCCGCCGCCTCACCCGCGGCTGCCTCGAGGCCCTCGCCGAGCGTCGCACCCCGCTCCAGCTCGTCACCAAGGGCACCCTCGTGCAGCGCGACGTCGATGTCCTCGCAGACGCCTGCCGTCGCGCGGGCGCGTCCGTCTCCTTCAGCATCACCACCCTCGACCCGGACCTCTGGCGCGATCTCGAACCCGGCACCCCGCCTCCGTGGAAGCGCCTGCAGGTGATGGAGCGGCTCGTCGCCGCAGGCGTTCGCGCCGGCGTCCTCCTCGCCCCCGTCGTGCCCGGCGTCACTGACAGCCATGAGAGCCTCGCCGCCGTCGTAGAGGCCGCCGCCGCTCACGGTGCCCACTTCCTCCACCCCAACGTCCTCCACCTCCAACCCGGCACGCGGGAACACTTCATGGACTACCTCTCCCGGCGCAACCCCAGGCTGCACTACGCCTACCAGCGCCTCTACACCGAGCCCTTCGCGCCCAACGCCCTCCGCCGCGATGTCGAAGGCCGCGTGTCGGAGCTCATGGACACCCACGGCCTCCGGCAGCGCCGCCACGATTGGTGGCAGCCCCCGCAGCCGGCACGGCAGCTCGCCCTCGCCGGCGTATAGCGCCCAACCCGGCCGTCTCAACGAGAGATCGCCCACCTGTGATACCCTGAAGATGGGGCAGGCTTCACAGGGGACGGCATGGAAGGCCGCACATTCAACAACGGGACCTTGGGGCGGTGCGTGGTGGCATCGACGCTCTTGACCGCTCTGCTGCTTCTCGCGGCCCTCGCGGCGTGCCGGTCCCAGCCGCCCCAGCCCGCGCCCGGCGCCGCCCCGTCACCCACCGCGGTGCCCGCTCCCAACCCGGACCGCGAGACGCCCGTACCCGCCGAAGCGCCGGCCCTCGCCCTCAAGCCGTCCCTGTCGCCGACGGCCCCCGCCGCCGGGCAGCCGCCA
This sequence comes from Chloroflexota bacterium, assembly GCA_026713825.1. NCBI lineage: Bacteria > Bacillati > Chloroflexota > Chloroflexota bacterium. Next base: position 24,982 of record JAPONS010000017.1, read on the forward strand.
ACGTTGGTCGCGCCCGCGCATTTCGCTCCCCCGCCGCCCAGTGACCTCATTGCCCTCGCCCGCCGCTTCCGTCCCGGCCAGGACGCCCGCCTCGCCGTCGCCCCCGTCCTCGGCCCGGCCGACGTCGGCCGCGTAGAGGACTTCTGGGTCGTAGACCTCGCCCGCCAGCGCATAGAGAAGGTGCGGGCAACCCTCCGGCTCGTGACGCCCCACGCCCTCTGGTACACCGCCGCCGGCGTGAACGCCGATAGCGCCCAGCTCGAAGAGTTGGCCGCCCAGTTCGAGGAGCGCGTCTACCCCTCCGTCTCGCAGGCCACCCTCGGCCGCGTCCCGGAGCGGTCAACCGAGGGCTTCGGCGCCCCGGCCGCCATGCTCATCACCCCCCTCAGCGGCGCGGCCGGCTACTTCTCCTCCGGCGACTACTACACCCCGGGCGTCTTCCCCTACAGCAACGGCCGTCCCATGCTCTACCTGGACGCCCGCGTCGTCCGTGCTGGCCCCGGCGCCTTCCGCAGCCTCACCGGCCACGAGTACCAGCACCTGCTCCACCACCTCGCTGACCCCACGGAGCACACCTGGGTGAATGAGGGCATCTCGGAGGTCACCGCCGGCCTCGTCGCCCGCGGGCGCGCCGTCACGCCGCCCGGCTTCCGGGATGAGGTTTCCCTCACCAACTGGCCTCGCTTCGGCAGCGGCGTCGGCAGGCACTACAACGCCGCCCACCTCTTCTTCATCTACTTCACCCAGCGCTACGGCATAGACGCCCTCGCCCCCCTCGTCGCCCGCCCGGAGGACGGCGCCGCCGGCATCAAGGCCTACCTCCGCGAAGCCGGCCACGACGTGACTTTCGCCCAGCTCTTCATGGACTGGTCGACCGCCAACCTCCTCGGCGAACGCGCCCCCATGCCCTACGGCTACGCCGACGACTCCCCCCTGTCGCTCCTGTCCCCGCCGCGCGCCCTCTCCCCGGATCAGCGCCTCAGCGGCAGCGTCGCCCCCTTCGCCACCGGCTACGTCCGCCTCGACGTCCCCGCGTCCGGCGGCCTGCTGCGCTTCTCCGGCGACCCCACCGCCGCCATCCTCGACACGTCGCCCTACAGCGGCCAAGCCTGCTGGTGGAGCAACCGCGGCGACTCCTCCCACTCGCGCCTCACCCACGAGTTCGACCTGTCGCAGGTATCCTCCGCCGCGCTGACCTTCCGCATGTGGCACAACCTGGAGGAGCTGTGGGACTACCTCTACGTGACTGCATCCGCCGACGGCGGCGAGACCTGGCGCGTCCTCCCCGGCACGCACACCGTCACAGACGACCCCATCGGTGCGACGTACGGCCCCGGCATCACCGGCCAGAGCCAGGGCTGGGTGGTGGAGCGCGTGGACCTCACCCCCTTCACCGGCGCAAGCGTCCTCGTCTCCTTTGAGCAGGTGCTGGACGCCGCCATCAGCCTCGACGGCGCATGCATTGACGACATCGCCGTCCCGGAGATCGGCTTCTTCGACGACGCCGAGACCGGCGGCGACTGGTCGGCCGACGGCTTTGTGCGCACCGGCAACGTCCTTCCCCAACGCTTCGGCGTCCGCCTCGTCATCGACCGCGGCGAGGGCAACGTCACCGTCACTGACGTGCCTCTGGACGCCATGAACGCCGGTAGTCTGCCCATCCCTGCCCTCGCCCCTGGCGAGTCCGCCACCGTCCTCGTGGCCTCGCTCACGCCCCACACCCGCCTGCCCGCGGACTACGAGCTGCGCCTTGTGACACAACCGTCATAGCCCCGTTCACACACTGCTGATATAATGCGGTCATTCATTGGGCCGCTGTGCATTCGTAGTCGCCGTGCGGGTGTTGAGGGGGAGGATATGGCACAGAGTCCTGTCAGATTGACAGAGCTTGCCCACTGCGCCGGCTGAGCCGCCAAGTTCAGCCCGGAGGATCTGGGCCAAATTCTCAGTCAACTGCCCCGCATGACCGACGCCGACCTTCTCGTCGGCACCGAGACCGGGGACGATGCCGCTGTGTACCGCATCTCCGACGACCTGGCCATCATCCAGACCGTGGACTTCTTCCCGCCAATCGTCGATGACCCCTACGCCTACGGCGCAATTGCCGCGGCCAACTCGCTCTCAGACGTGTACGCCATGAACGGCATGCCCATCATCGCATTGAACATCGTCGGCTTCCCCGTTTCCCTCGACAAGCAGATCCTGACCACGGTGTTGAAGGGTGGTTATGACAAGGCCGCGGAGGCCCATGTGCTCATCGCCGGCGGTCACACGGTCGACGATGCCGAGCCCAAGTACGGGCTCGCCGTTACCGGCATCGTCCGCCCCGGCGACCACATCACCAACGCCGCGGCTCGTCCCGGCGACGTCCTCGTGCTCACCAAGCCCATCGGTACCGGCATCATCACCACCGGCGCCAAGGCTGGAGTGACCCCTGCGAGCGTCCTTGACGAGGCCGTCAAGCACATGGCGGCCCTGAACGCCAACGCCGCCGAGTCGATGCGTCCCGCCGGCGTCAACGCCTGCACGGACATCACCGGTTTCGGCCTGCTCGGCCACCTGCGCGGCATGGTCGCGGCGAGCGGAGTGGCTGCGAAGCTCTCCCTCGGCGCCGTCCCCGTGATGGACGGCGCGTGGGACCTGTTGGAGCAGGACATTGTGCCGGGCGGCACCCGCCGCAACCTGGAGTCAATGGCAAGCACAGTCCGCTGGGATGAGGGAATATCGGACGCGGCCAAGCTGCTGCTCTGCGACGCCCAGACCTCCGGCGGCCTGCTCATGTCCTTGCCCCGGCAGCGCGCGCCCGGGTTGATCGACTCCCTGAAGTCCCACGGCGCCATGGGCTACCGCATCGGCGAGATAGTCAAGTCCCGCGACACCTACATAGAGGTGACCTCGTAGGTCGGCCCCCGGCCGGATAGGTCGGCCCCCGGCCGGATAGGTCGGCCCCGACCGCATAGGTCGGCCCCGACCGGGTAGGTCGGACAGTGACCGCTTGGCCACGCTCTAGCGCCGCGCCCTCACGACGAGCGCCGGATGCCCCGAGTGCCTCGCCAGCCGGTCAGTCACGCTGCCCATCACCGCTCGGCCCACCCCGCTCCGGCCATGCGTGCACGCGAGGATCATGCTGTCCGGCGTCGTCCTCGCCAGATCCTCTATCTGCTCCGCCGCAATGCCGCGGACCACCGTTGTGTGTACGTCTGCGGCGCCGGTCTTCCGCAGGTTCTCGGCTTTCTCTCCAAGGTACGCCGCCGCTTCGCCTTCCTCCCGCGTCGCCTCGCTGACGCCCGACGCCGCCAGTTCATTCACGTTCAGTGAGGACCTGCCCGGTTCGTCCAGCACCCGCGTCAGGAGCACGCTCGCCCCGGTCGCCGTCGCGACCCCGCCCGCGATAGGCAACACAGCCTCGGCAAGGTCGGAACCGTCCAGCGGCACAATGAGCGTCCCCACCTTGGCGACACTGTCCACGGCCGGCCCTCCCCGCTCGGGATGCACCACCAGCAGCGGCGTCAATGTCGTGTGCAGCACCCGGTCCGTGACGCTTCCCATGACCCACCGGCCCAGCCCGGCGCGTCCCCGCGTCGACATGGCGATGAGCGTGTCTTCATCCTTCTCGGCTTCCGCCACAATCTGTGTCGCCGGATGCCCGTAGCGGACTAGGATCCTCGTCTCCACACCCAAACCGCTCAGACCCTCGGCAATCCTTGAGAGATAGGCTTCAGAAAGGTGTTGCAGCCGCACGTTCAATGGCTCAAGCGCCGCCGTGATCGACGCCTGCTCCGTGTCCTCCAGTTGCTCAAGTTCGTACCTCGCCTCCGTGTGCATCCGCAGCAAGTCCACCCGCGCGCCGAGTGCCGGAGCCAGCGCGCGCACGTACGGCAGAATGCCCTCGGAAAGCTGCGATCCGTCCAGCGGGGTCAAGATTCGCTTGAACATCCAACTCCTCCCCAGCCCAAGTCCTCAATCTCGCAAGAGAAAAGACGCCTTCCACTGGCGCCTGCCGTTTCGCCCCTTCCGTCATCTGCCTGTGTCTGGGGCAGCCCCCAACCATGTGGAAGGCGCCCGTCCCACAAGAGCATGCCGCCATTACGGTCATGCCTTTTCTGGACAATGGGATTTATACCGCCGCTGAACGGCGTTGTCTAGGGGTGAAACAGGCCGGGAGCCCGCCGCACTAGTGCGGCGCACGCACAATGAGCGCCGGATGCCCTGAGTGCCTCGCCAGCCGGTCCGTCACGCTGCCCAGCACCGTCCGGCCCACGCCGCTGCGCCCGTGCGTGCACGCGATGATCATGCTGTCCGGCGTCGCCCGCGCAAGCTCCTCTATCTCCGCCGCCGCCGTTCCCCGTGTCACGCTGGTGCGCACGTTCTGCACCCCAAGCCGCCTGATCTCAGCCGCCCGCGCTCCCAGGTACTCCTCCGCCTGGTCCTCCATCTGGCTGACGATCCCGACGCCCAACGCCCCGACGCTGTCCTGATCGGGGTAGTAGCCGGAGGGCACGCCCACCGTCTCCGCCAGCAGGACGCCGGCGCCCGTCGCCTTTGCAACCTCTGCCGCGACCGGCAGCACCGTCTCCGCCAGGTCCGACTCGTCGAGCGGCACAATGAGCGTCCGGATGTCCGCCGTGCTGTCGACCGACGGCGCCCCGCGCTCCGGGTGTACCACCAGCAGCGGCGCATTCGTCGTGTGGAGCACCCGGTCTGTCACGCTGCCCATGATCCAGCGTCCCAAACCCGTGCGCCCGTGCGTTGACATGGCGATCAGCGTGTCTTCCACCTCCTCCGCCTCGGCGACGATAATGTCGGCGGCGGGCCCTGACCGCACCATCAGGTACGTCGGCACGCCAAGTGGTTTCAGCGAGCCCGCAATCCGATCGAGGTAGTTCTCCACCTGGTTGTGCAGCCGTCTCGCAATCGGCTCCAGCGCCGTCATGACCGACGCGCTGTCGAGGTCATCTGAGGGCGTAAGTTCATACGCCAGGTCCTGGTACGTTCTCAGCAGGTCCACCCTCGCGCCAAGGGCGGGCGCCAGTGCTCGGATGTACGGCAGGATGCCCTCGGAAAGCGTGGAACCGTCCAGGGGAGTAAGGATGCGCTTGAACATGGATGCCCCTCCCAACACATATACGTCGAAACAGTGCCATTATACAGGACAAGCGGCCTCCATAGCTGCGCCCCAAACTACGCCCTTCATCCATGCCCGGACCCGGCGCTTCTCCGGCGTCCCGGCCCGCATTCCCCAGCCGCGCAGTGCTACAATGCTGAGAGGCCACAATTCACCTGCACAGGCGGCGCCTGCCGGAGGACAAGCGGTTCTATGACGCTGGAACACATCATCGTAAAGGGGGCGCGGGAGCACAACCTCAAGAACATTGACGTGATGATTCCCCGCAACAAGCTCGTCGTGGTCACCGGCGTCTCCGGTTCCGGCAAGAGCTCCCTCGCCTTCGACACCATCTACGCCGAGGGCCAGAGGCGTTATGTCGAATCCCTCTCCGCATCCGCCCGCCAGTTCCTCGGCCGCATGGAAAAACCCGACGTCGACTACATCGAGGGCCTCTCCCCCGCCATCTCCATCGACCAGAAGGGCGTCTCCCACAACCCCCGCTCCACCGTCGGCACCGTCACCGAGGTCTACGACTACCTCCGCCTGCTCTTCGCCCGCGTGGGGGTGCCCCACTGCCCCCAGTGCGGCCGCGCCGTCGTCCGGCAGTCCGTCCAGCAGATCGCCGACGCCGTCTTCGATCTCCCCCGCGAGAGCCGCATCATGCTCATGGCCCCCGTCGTCCGCGACCGCAAGGGCGAGTACAAGGACGTCTTTGAGGACGCCCGCAAGAAGGGCTTCGTCCGCGTCCAGGTCGACGGCCAGGTCCGCGACCTGTCGGACACCATCACCCTCGACAAGAACTACCGCCACACCATCCAGGTCGTCGTCGACCGCCTCGTCATCAACGATGACCTTGAGCAGTCCCGCGTCCACGAGTCCCTCGAGACCGCCATGCGCCTCGCCGAGGGCATGGTCACCGTCGCCATCCTCCCTGACGCCCCTTCCCCCCTCGCGGGGGAGGGCGGGGATGGGGGGGCCGTTCGCCCTGAGGGAAATCGAAGGGCCAACCGTCGCCGAGGCCCGCAGACCAGCGGCAACCAGGAGATCATCTTCTCTGAGCAGTTTGCCTGCCCCTACTGCCAGATCAGCTTCGGCGAGATCGAGCCCCGCACCTTCAGCTTCAACAACCCCAACGGCGCGTGCCCGGAATGCACCGGCCTCGGCTTCCGCCTGGAGGTGGACCCGGAGCTCGTCGTGCCCAACCCGGCGCTCTCCCTCGACGAGGGCGCAATCTCGCCGTGGATGCGGCCGGGCACCGCCCACGGCGTACACGCCAGCATGCTGAACTCGCTCGCTGGCGCCCACAACTTCTCGATGTCGACGCCCTTCCGTGACCTGCCTGAAACCGTGCAGGACCTCCTCCTCCAGGGCGACCGCAACACGAAGTTCACCATGCGCCATCGCACCCACCGCGGCCGCGAGTTCACCTGGCAGACCACCTATGAGGGCGTCATCCCCAACCTCATGCGCCGCTACCGCGACACCGAGTCGGACTACGTGCGCTCCGAGATCCAGCGCTACATGGCCCAGCGCCCGTGCCCCTCGTGCGTCGGGCGGCGCCTGAAGCCCGAGGCCCTCGCCGTCACCGTCTGCGGCAAGGACATCATGCAGGTCTGCTCGCAGAACATCGAGCGCGCGCTCGAGTGGTCAGAGAGCGTCAGGAGCGAAGACCCCAGGCTCATCGAGCAGGACCTCGCCCTCAACGACCGCGACCGCTTCATCGCTCAGCAGATACTCAAGGAGATCGACAACCGGCTGCGCTTCCTGACGGAGATCGGCCTGCACTACCTCACCCTGGAGCGCACCGCCTACACCCTCTCCGGCGGCGAGGCCCAGCGCATCCGCCTCGCGACGCAGATCGGCTCCGGCCTCATGGGCGTCCTCTACGTCTGCGACGAGCCCACCATCGGCCTGCATCCCGCCGACGACTACCGCCTCATCGCCACCCTCAAGCGCCTCCGGGACCTCGGCAACACCGTCCTCCTCGTCGAGCACGACGAGGCCGTCATGCGCGCCGCCGACCACATCGTCGACCTCGGCCCCGGCGCCGGCGAGCACGGCGGCCATATCGTCGCTGAGGGGCCGGTGGACTCCATCTTGCCCAGCGCGGCATCCATTACCGGCGCCTACCTCTCGGGCCGCCGCGAGATCCCCCTGCCTCGCTCTCGGCGCTCAGGCTCCGGCGAGACCATCACCCTCACCGGCGCGCGGGCCAACAACCTGAAGAACGTGGACGTCGAGTTCCCGCTCGGCAAGCTCGTCGTAATCACCGGCGTGTCCGGCTCCGGCAAGAGCACCCTCGTCAACGAGGTCTTGTACAAAAAGCTCGCCCAGACCTTCTACCGCGCCAAGGACCGCCCCGGCCCCCACGACAGCGTCACCGGCCTCGAAGCCATCGACAAGGTCGTCGACATAGACCAGTCGCCCATTGGCCGCACCCCGCGCAGCAATCCGGCCACCTACACCGGCGCATTCACGCCCATCCGCGAGATGTTCGCCAAGCTGCCGGAGGCCCGCACCCGCGGCTACATGCCCGGCCGCTTCTCCTTCAACGTCAAGGGCGGCCGCTGCGAGGCCTGCGAGGGCGGCGGCTACATCCAGATCGAGATGCAGTTCCTCCCCGATGTCACCGTCCCGTGCGAGGTCTGCAACGGCGCACGCTACAACCGTGAGGCGCTGGAGGTGAAGTTCCGCGACAACTCCATCTCTGACGTGCTCAACATGACCGTGGAGGAGGCGTTGGAGCTCTTCCAGAACCTGCCGCGTGTCCGCTCCAAGCTGGAGACCCTCCGCGATGTCGGCCTCGGCTACATCCGCCTCGGCCAGCCCGCCACCACCCTCTCCGGCGGCGAGGCCCAGCGCATCAAGCTCTCCACAGAGCTCTCCAAGCGCGCCACCGGCCGCACCCTCTACATCCTCGATGAGCCCACCACCGGCCTCTCCTTCGAGGACGTTGCCGCCCTCATGCGCGTCCTCCACCGCCTCGTAGAGGCCGGCAACACCGTCATCGTCATCGAGCACCACCTCGACGTCATCAAGAACGCCGATTGGATCATCGACCTCGGCCCCGGCGCCGGCGAGCACGGCGGCGAGGTCATCGCCATCGGCACCCCGGAGGACGTCATGGGCATAGACCGCTCCTACACCGGCGAGTACCTCCGCCCCCTCCTCAACGGCCACGCCCCGGCGGGATCACCGCCCGCCGCCGCGCCGCGCAAGAAGCGCGCCAAGCAACCGGTCGCAGCTACGTAGGGACAACCCTCACGGCCGCCACCCGCCCCCGTTCGTCCTGAGGGAAATCGAAGCCTGTCCTGAGGTTCTCGAAGGGGATGAACGGAAGCCCCCGTCGTTCATCCCCGAC
>JAPONS010000018.1 GCA_026713825.1 Chloroflexota bacterium
CCCTGGAGCGTCTGTTGGTCGGGGAGCCGGGATTTGAACCCGGGACCTCTTCGTCCCGAACGAAGCGCGCTACCGAGCTGCGCTACTCCCCGATGTTGGCACAACCATTCAATTATAGGGCTACCGCCGCGCCCGGCGCTACGGGCGCGTCAGTCGCCCGAGGGCCTCGGCTGCGGCTGCCCCTGCGGGCGGCGGCGCCCACGGCTGGGGCGGACGCGGGGCAGGGCGTCGCCCGTCCGCGGCATGACCATGACCTTGCGGTCCTCGCCCTCGCCGACGCTCTGCGTGACGACGCGGGGGTGGTCCGTGAGGGCGACGTGGATGGCGCGGCGCTCGGAGGCGGACATGGGTTCGAGCGTGAAGGCGCGGCCGGAGCCGGCGACGCGCTCGGCGACGCGCAGGGCGAGGCCCTTGAGCACCTGCGTCCGCCGGTGGCGGTACTGCTCGACGTCCAGCATGACGCGGCCCTCCTGCTGGTCCGGGTTGCGGCTCAGGAGCAGGTTCATCATGAACTGCATGACGCGCAGCGTCTCGCCCCGCCGGCCGATGAGGAGGCCGGAGTCATCGCCGGTGATCTCGATGAGCTGCGTGTCCGGCGAGTCGGCGGGCGGCTTGGAGATGGTGGACACGGCGCTGACGCCCATGGCGCGCAGCAGGTCGTCCACTATCGCCTTGGCGGACTGCACGAGCCCGCCGTCCTCAAGAAGGGTCGCACGGACCCGGGCCGGCTCCGATCCGAAGCCGAAGATGCCGGCCTTACCGTGGCTGAGAACCTCGATTTCGGCCTCTTCGCGTCTTGCGTCGAGTTGCTTTAGAGCCAGCTCGATTGCCTCTTCGACTGTCTTGCCGTTCGCTTCCACCTTCTCCATTGCTTGACAGCTCCTCCGTCGATTGGGTCCCGCCGTCCGCGCCCGCCGCGGCCAGGGCCGGCGCTCCGGCATCCCTTGGCTGCAGCTGCGATGGCCGGAGGCCGCCCCAACCCGTGGTTACGTATTGAATGGCGACGCCCATGATGTTGGACGCCAGCCAGTAGAGCGCCAGTCCGCTGGGAAAACTGAAGGTCAGGAACACAAAGAGCAGCGGCATCATCCACAGCATCATCTGCTGAGTCTGCGCCTGCTTGGGGTCCTGGCTGGGGTAGGTCATCATCTTCTGCTGGACCCACATGGACGCGCCCACCAGCAGCGGCATGACGGGCAGCGTGTCCGGCACCGCCAGGTCCAGCCAGAGGAAGGTGCTGTCGACGGGCACGGCGCTGTGCACTACCGGCAGCCAGCCGTAGAGCAGCCCGGACAGGTCGACCAGGTTCTCCGGGCTGGAGGGCAGCACGCGAATGAGCGCCCAGTAGAGGCCGATCCAGATGGGGAACTGGATGACCAGCGGCCCCAGGCAGCCGATGGGGTTTACCCCGTGCTCTTTGTAGAGCTTGAACGTCTCCGACGAGAGCTTCTGCCGGTCGTTCTTGTACTTGGCCTGCAGCTCCTTCATCTTGGGCTGCAGAGTGGACATGGCGCGCGTGGACTTGATCTGCTTGAGGGTGAGCTGCATCGTCGCGGCCCGGATGAGCACCGTGAAGACGATGATGCTCAGGCCGAAGTTGTTGAAGAGAGCAAGGTAGAGCAGCACCAGGCTGTTCGCCATGGGCCGCATCAAGATCTCTCGAAACAGGTCGCCAAGCAGTTCCACTGGCTGTTCCCCTAATTCTGCGTCGGGTACGTCCAGAGCTCGCGGCGCTGGCCGGTGTGCAGCGCGTGCACCACGCCGTCGGTGTCGATCAGGTAGACCACCTCGCCGCGGCTGGCGAGTTCGGCGCGCACCTGCTCGCCGACGCCGATCGACCACTCCTCGATCCCGTCGACGCGGCTGAACTGGTGCACGATTTTCTCCGTCGTCGCGACGACCACGGAGCGCTCCAGCACCTGGGGGGCGGCGACAATTGGCCCGCTGGCCTCGGCGGGGACCGACCAGAGCCGGTTGCCGGAGGCGTCGAGGGCGTACAGGCTGCCCGCCAGCGTGGCGGCATAGATGACGCCGTTGTCGTGCACGGGCGACGCCCAGAACCAGCCGTCGCCCTCGAAGCGCCACCGCTCCTCGCCGCTCTCGGCGTTCAGCGCGTACAGCGTGCGGTCGAGCGCGCCGACGTAGAGGGTGCCGTTCAGGACGAGCGGGCTGCCGACGACTGCGCCGTCCAGCGATACGCTCCACCGCTCCTTCCCGTCGGCCAGGCTGACGGCGTAGACCGTGTGCCCAAGGGTCCCGAAATAGAGCGTGCCGTTGTCCACGGTGGCGCGTGACCAGATCTTGTCGTCGGCCTGGAATGGCGCCCACGTTCTGCCCGGCAGCGCAGCCGGGTCCTCCGGCAGCGCGATGGCATGGAGGCTGCCGTCGGTGGTGCCGACCACGAGGGAGTTGCCCGCCACCGCGGGCGAGCCCACGATGCGGCCCGGCAGGATGGTTGACCAGTTCTGGATGCCGGTCTCGGCGTTCAGCGCGAAGACGTTGGCACCGACGTTGTCATCTTCCTGGGGGTCCTCATAGGTGACGACGAAGATGCTCTCCCGCCCGGACCCGGATGCTCCGTCGTATGCGCCCAGCGCCGGCGAGCTGTAGACGGGACCGATGCCGTCCTCATTGGTGGCCGGGAAGGGGTTGTACAGCAGTGCGGGGCGGCCTCCCGTGCCCTCGGCGTCCCCGGCGATGTTCAGGGCGTAGACGCGGCCGTCGCCGGAGGTCACGTAGAGGGCGTCGCCGTCAACGGCCAGGCCGGCCCAGCCCTTCGCGTCGAACCGGTCGATCCCGCACCCGCCGAGCATAGCGAGCAGTGAGACGAGCAGGACCGGAACCCACCAATGTCCAGGCTTAACAGACGGCGTCACTGACGGATGTCCTCTTCCGGGCGCACTCTGGCAGCCCACGTAGTCATCGGTTTTCCATGCCCTGCGCTTGCGGCGCTTCGCGGGCGTGAGGGACGGGGTCGTAGCCGCTGCCGCCCCACGGAGTGCAGCGGACGATGCGGCGCAGCGCGAGCCCGCCGCCCCGGAGCGTGCCGTGCAATTCGATGGCCTCACAGGTGTACTCAGAGCACGTCGGCAGGTAGCGGCACCGGGCGCCCAACACGGGTGAAACGAGTCTCTGGTAGAACCGGACCAGCGCGAGGGTCAGCCCCTTCACCTGTCCTCCCCTTGTTCAGCCGGCGCGCTGCATACTTTGGCGCGCCGCAACAGTCCAATCACGTCGGCGCGGAGCCCCGCGTACGGGGCCTCTGCGGCCGAGGGCCGCGCCACCACGACCACGTCGTAGCCGGGCGCGACGTTGGCCCCGCGGATGATCTCCCGGAGCCGCCGCTTGACCCGATTGCGCACCACCGCGTTGCCGACCGCCTTGCTGGCGGACAATCCGCAGCGGTACGCGTCCGTCCCATTGGGAAATGTTCTGATGGTTACGTGCTTCCCGGCCCACCTGCGCCCATGCGCAAACACGGCGTCAAAGCTGGCCTTCTTCGTGAGGCGGTGTTGGCGCGGCAGCATGGTCGCCGTGACGCATGGTGCGTCCGAAGGGCACCCGGGGCCTAGCCCGCCAGCCGCACGCGGCCCTTGAGCCGGCGGCGCTTCAGCACCATCCGTCCCTCTCGAGAGCGCATGCGCACCCTGAAGCCGTGGGTGTTCTTACGGTACCGGGTCTTGGGTTGGAGCGTCCGCTTTGGCATTGTTTCACCGCACCTGACCGCCTCTTGCCGACCCCGACGGGCGCGAAGGAGGCGTCACTACATTTGCATATTGCGGGGAAAGTATAACATCGCTGGTGTGTTGCGTCACTATGGGGAGCGATGGCAATGCACAGCTACCGCCCCAATGACAGCACCGTCAGCACGGTCGCCAGGCCGAGGACGGCGGCGGCCTGCAGCGGCCTGTCGCTCAGGAACATCTCCTCCGGCGTCTCGCCCGCCATGCCGTCGCGGTAGAGGAGGCGGAGGTAGCGGTAGAGGCCGAAGGCGGCGAAGGGGATCGTGAGGGCCATCGCCATGTTTCCGGGCAGGCCGGACGCCGTCAGCGTGTAGATGACGTAGGCGGCGAGCAACCCCGCGGCGCTGGCGTAGATTAGGGCGTCCAACAACTTCAAGCTGTACGCGCCCAGGACCGCCCGCTGCTGCTCCGCGCCGCCCGCAGCCGCGGTCACCAGCTCGCCCCGGCGCTTGCCCAGCACGATCATCATCGCGCCGAGGCCCGTCACGGCGTACAGCCACGGCGAGATGGGCACATTAATGACCACTGCCCCCGCGACGGCCCGCAGCACGTAGACGCTGCTCAGCGCCAGGACGTCGACCACGGGCACGCGCTTCAGGAGCGCAGAGTACCCCAGCGTCAGCCCGAGGTACGCCAGGGCCGTGACGCCGAACCACGGCTGCAGCAGGAACGACAGCCCGATCCCCACGACGAACAAGACCGCCGCCGCAACGGACGCCGATCGAGCGGAGAGAAGGCCGGCGGCGATGGGCCGGTCACGCTTGCGCGGGTGGAGCCGGTCGCGGGGGGCGTCGAGCAGGTCGTTGACGAGGTAGGTCGCGCTGGCGACAAGGCACCAGAGGAGGAAGGCGGCGGTCGCAAGGGCGAACAACTCAAGGCCCTCGCGCCACTGGGCGAACTCCCACCGCTGATTGAGGGAGAAGACGAAGGCGAAGTAAATGATGCCGTTCTTGGCCCACTGCCGGGGCCGCATGGCCCGCAGCAGACTGCCAAGGAGCACAGTTCCCCCTTTCCCATGCAGCGGCATGTGCCGCATCATAGGAAGTGAAGCGGGGCATCGTCAACGGCGCGGCGTGTGTGTCCAACGGCCTTCTCGCGCTCAATGCCCGGACCAAGGCGGATTGCGGAACATGACCACAAAGCGCAGGCGCATCGACGTGCTGATGGTGGAGCGGGGGCTCGCGCCGACGCGGGAGAAGGCGCAGGCCCTCCTGATGGCGGGCAGCGTCACCGTCGATGGGCGTACCATCACCAAGCCGGGCTCGACGGTGCCGGCTGAGGCCCAGGTGGACGTGCGGGCGCCGCTACAGTACGTCGGCCGGGGCGGCGACAAGATGGCCGGCGCGCTCGACGCCCTGGGCCTCGACCCGGCGGGGGCCGTCGTCCTCGACGTCGGCGCGTCGACGGGCGGGTTCACGGACTGCCTGCTCCAGCGCGGGGCCGCGCGCGTCTACGCCGTCGACGTGGGGCGCGGGCAGTTGGCGCACAAGCTGCGGCAGGACCCGCGAGTCACCACGCAGGAGGGCGTCAACGCGCGCAACCCCTTCCCGCTGCCGGAGCCCGTCGACATGGCCGTCGCCGACGTCTCCTTCATCTCGCTGCGGCTGGTGGTGCCGCAGATGGCCGCGCACCTGCGGCCCGGCGGGCGCATGCTCGTGCTGGTAAAGCCGCAGTTTGAGGCGGAACGGTCGGCGGTCGGCCGCGGCGGCATCGTCCGCGAGCCGAAGACGCACGCGGCAGTCGTCGGCGGCTTCGTGCAATGGGCCATCGGGGAGGGGCACAGGCTGCGGGGCATCGTGCCCTCCCCCATCACCGGCACGGACGGCAACCGCGAGTTTTTTGTGCTGCTGGAGGTTGTTTGAGCTTCGGGCCGCGCCCGGGGAAACAGGCCGCGCCCTCCGCGGGGGAAGCCTAAAGGAGGCGCATGATGGAGGACGACAAGATCATCCTGACCGGCATGGTGTTCTACGGCTGCCACGGGGTGAGGGATGAGGAGCAACGGCTGGGTCGGCGATTCATCGTCGACATCGAGATTGAGACGGACACGCGGGAGGGGGGCCGGCGCGACGACATCACCCACGCGGTCAACTACGCCGCCGTGTTCGCCACCGCCCGCGACGTGGTCGAGGGCGCGCCGAGGCGGCTGATCGAGGCCGTCGCTGAGAGCGTCGCCGGGCGGCTACTGGAGGAGCAGCCGGTGCGCGGGGTGCGGGTGACCAAGCCCTCGCCACCCATACCCGGGGCCGTCCTCAGCGGGGCCGGGAGGTATACCGGCGCGGGTGAGGGCGTCGAAATCCGCGCGAAACCGCCCTTGACGACGTGAAAATGACTGCGGTATAGTTGATTCAACCTTCCAAAGGACAGGGAATGCAGGGCAGCGCATAGTACGCAACCCAAGGCGGAATCCTCAGGCGGCGGCCGGGGGAAGCCCCCCGAGCGCCGTCTTTGTGTCTCTACCCTGGACCACCGGAAGACTGCACGTTACCAACTGAAGAGCAAGCAAAGTGCAAGTAAGGGAGCAGCATCGAGCCTTGTAGTGGGGAAGGTGCGAAGGGCTCACGGAGGATGCCTAGGCGCTTGGAGCCGATGAAGGGCGTGGCCAGACGACGATATGCCCGGGTGAGTGGTCAAGCACGCTAAGCCCGGGATGCCCGAATGGGGAAACCCGGCAGGGTGTTTAAGCCCTGTCATCTCTGGGGAAGGGCCCAGAGAGGGGAACCGGGGGAACTGAAACATCTCAGTACCCTGAGGAAAAGGAAGCAACCGCGATACCCCAAGTAGCGGCGAGCGAACGGGGTGTCGCCCAAACCGCATGGACCTAACGGCCTGAGAGCTTATGTCTGTGCGGGGTTGTGGGGCACTCTTGGGACGGTCTCAGACGTCCCAGGGCGCAGGGGTTCGGTCAGCCGAAAGACCCTGGAATGGGCTGCCAGAGACGGTGATAGCCCGGTAGGTGAAGGCTGGACCCCGGCCCGGAGTGTTCCCGAGTACCACGGGGCACGAGGAATCCCGTGGGAAGCTGGGGGGACCACCCTCCAAGGCGAAATACTCCAGGCGACCGATAGTGAACCAGTACCGTGAGGGAAAGGTGAAAAGCACCCCGAAAGGGGGGTAAAAAGACCTGAAACCGTGAGCCTACAGACAGTCAGAGCCCTTCTTAGGAAGGGTGATGGCGTGCTTATTGAAGAATGATCCGGGGAGTTTTTAGGAGCGGCAAGGTTAAGAGAACGCAATCTCGGAGCCGTAGGGAAACCGAGTCTGAATAGGGCGTAGAGTCGCTTTTAAAAGACCCGAAACCGAGCGACCTACCCTTGGCCAGGGTGAAGGTTCACTAACCTGAACTGGAAGCCCGAACCCGTGATCGGGGCAAAGATCTGGGATGAGCTGAGGGTAGCGGTGAAATGCCAATCGAGCTCGGAGATAGCTGGTTCTCCCCGAAATGCCTTTAGGGGCAGCCCTGCGATTAGGCTGCCGGAGGTAGGGCTCTGGATGGGTTAGGGGGCGCGAGCTTACCGACCCCAACCAAACCCCCAATGCCGGTAGACCATGCGCAGGAGTGAGACGGTGAAGGATAAGCTCCATCGTCGAGAGGGCAACAGCCCAGACCGCCGGCTAAGGCCCCTAAGTGCGGACTCAGTGTGCAAGGATGTGGAGTTCCCCAGACAGCCGGGAGGTTGGCTTAGAAGCAGCCATCCTTCAAAGAGTGCGTAATAGCTCACCGGTCGAGGGGTTCTGCGCCGACAATGTCACGGGGCTAAGTCCGCCGCCGAAGCCGCGGACTCGGTCATATGACCGAGTGGTAGGGGAGCGTCCCCGTCAGCGCTGAAGTTCAGACGGCAAGTCTGGGTGGAGCGGCGGGGGGGGAGAATCCCGGGATGAGTAGCGCCAACCCTGGTGAAAACCCAGGGCGCCGAAAGCCCAAGGTTTCCTACGGAACGTCAGACGGCGTAGGGTAAGTCGGGACCTAAGCCAAAGCCGCAAGGCGTAGGCGATGGACAGCTGGTCAACATTCCAGCACCGCCCAGACCTCGTTGATCTACGGGGGGACGGGGAAGGCTAGGGGGAGCGCCCCCATCGGACATGGGGCGTGGGCCCGTGTAGGTCTATGACCGCCGGAGGCAAATCCCCGGCGCGAGACGGAGGCGGAGCCCAAATGCCTGGCTACGGCCAAGCAAATTCCTCTGACGCCAGGCCTCCAAGAAAAGCCTCGTAAGGAGACGTCTGGGCGCCCGTACCGCAAACCGCCACAGGTGGGCTGGGGTAAGCACCCCAAGGCGTCCGAGCGAACCTCCGCTAAGGAACTCGGCAAAAGAGCCCCGTAACTTTGGGATAAGGGGCGCCCGCTGGCGTGTAGAGACACGCTCTCGAAGCGTCGGTGGGCCGCAGCGCAGCATCTCTGGCGACTGTTTACCAAAAACCTAGGTCTCTGCTAAGGGGAAACCCTACGTATAGAGACTGACGCCTGCCCAGTGCCGGAAGGTTAAAGGGAGAGGTGAGAGCTTTGAACTGAAGCCCCGGTGAACGGCGGCCGTAACTCTAACGGTCCTAAGGTAGCGAAATCCCTTGTCGGGTAAGTTCCGACCCGCATGAATGGCGGAACGACTGGAGAACTGTCTCAGCGGAGGGCTCGGTGAAATTGCAAGGCCTGTGAAGATGCGGGCGACCCGCGGCGGGACAAAAAGACCCCGTGGAGCTTTACTGCACCCTGGCACCGGACTGGGGTCCGGGATGTGTAGGATAGGTGGGAGACTGGGAAGCTTCGGCGTCAGCCGGAGTGGAGTCGTTGGTGAAATACCACCCTTCCCTGATTTTGGCCCTCACCTCGGCACCCACCGAGGGACGCTGCCAGGCGGGTAGTTTGACTGGGGCGGTCGCCTCCTAAAAGGTAACGGAGGCGCCCCAAGGTCCCCTCAGGACGGATGGCCATCGTCCGGCGCGTGTATGGGCAGAAGGGGGCTTGACTGCGAGGGAAACACCCCAAGCAGGGGCGAAAGCCGGGCCAAGTGATCCCACGGTACCGAGTGGAAGGGCCGTGGCTTAACGGATAAAAGCTACCCCGGGGATAACAGGCTGATCTTGCCCAAGAGTTCCTATCGACGGCAAGGTTTGGCACCTCGATGTCGACTCATCCCATCCTGGGGCTGAAGAAGGTCCCAAGGGTCGGGCTGTTCGCCCGTTAAAGGGGTACGTGAGTTGGGTTCAGAACGTCGTGAGACAGTTCGGTCTCTATCTGCCGTGGGCGTAGGAGGCTTGCGGGGACCCCTCCCTAGTACGAGAGGACCGGGAGGGACGGCCCTCTGGTGTGCCGGTGGTCCTGCCAAGGGCGTAGCCGGGTAGCCATGGCCGGCCAGGAGAAGCGCTGAAAGCATCTAAGCGCGAAACCTTCCCCAAGACGAGGCCTCCCATTCCAACTCGGAAGTAAGGCCGCAGGTAGACCACCTGCTTAGAGGACGGAGGTGCAAGGCAGGCAACTGCTTCAGCTGACCGTTCCTCATCGGCCGAGGCCTTCCCCACTCCAAGGCTCGGGGCTCCTCCCCGATTGCATGACCTTGCTCTTCTTCCGTCCCGCCCTCCCGGCGGGACGCCGCGTGCAGCACGTGAAGCATTCCCCGGGTGACTAGAGCGAGGTGGAACCACCCGTTCCCATTCCGAACACGGAAGTGAAACGCCTCAGCGCCAACGATACTGCCCTCGGGAGGGGGTGGGAAAATCGGCCGTTGCCCGGGGGCTTCTTTTTTTGCCCCTCGCCGTCCCCGCCCCGGTGCGGCCATTGCCGCAGGGCGCGCGCCGGACTCACGGCCAGCACACACCAGGAGGCAAAGCACATGGAGCAGGCATTCGAGACCAAGCGGGTCGAGGCGCAGCACATCCTGACCATCCGCGCAACGACCACGGCCGACAAGCTCCCGGAGCTGCTGGGCGCCCATTTCGGCGAGGTCTACGCGCACATCCAGCAGAACGGGCAGCAGCCCTCCGGCATGCCCTTCTCCCGCTACTTCGCGATGGAGGGGGCCACCGTCGACTTCGAGTGCGGCATGCCCGTCGCTGCGCCCATCGCGGGCGCGGGCCGCGTCCAGGCTGGCGAGCTGCCCGCCTGCACCGCCGCCACCGTCACCCACATGGGCCCCTACGATGACCTGCCGAAGTCGTGGAACGCTCTCCTGTCGTGGATGGGGTCGCAGGGGATCGAGCCCGCCGGCCCGCCCTGGGAGGTCTACGTCACCGACCCCGGCGCCGAGCCCGACCAATCGAAGTGGCGCACAGACATCTTCTTCCCCGTGCGCTGAGGGACAGGCGCATCAACCCCGCTTCGCGCCCTGGACGTCAGCCCGTGCAGCTACGGCCCCGGAGTCCTCCCCTGCCGCCCGTGCATGGAACGGGAGTGACCTTGCGCGCGTCCTTGTAACCGAACGAGGCGCTCAGTTCCGCTTGACGCGGTGGACAGACGGCTTTTCAAAGCCGTGAAAGCCCCCAAGTCAAGGCAATCACACAAGCTGTTTGACCTTTACACGCTCTATTGCTTGAAGCTACAATGGGGGCGTCTCGTATTCGAGCAGCGGCAGGTATTGACCGTGGTCTCGTCTCCACATGAACAGACCCCAGAAACCATGACCATGGGTGAGCTCTTGGAGCTGGAGGGCGGTTGGAAAGACCTCCGGCGGGGAGAGGTTGTTGAGGGCGTGGTCATGCGCGTTGACCAAGAGGGCATCCTGGTCAACGTGGGCGGCAAATCTGAAGGCATAATCCCCACCCGGGAAGCCCGAAGCCTTACTCCCGATGCTCTCGCGGCCCTGGAGGTCGGCGCGCCGCTGATTGCGTATGTGCTCCGCACCGAGGGGGAAGAGGGCACCGCCCTCCTGTCCCTGGACCGCGCCCGCAGCGAGCAGGGCTGGGTCATTCTTGAAAAAGCCATGGAGTCCGGCGATCTGGTGGAAGGAGTCATCATTGAGCACAACCGCGGGGGCGCCGTAGTGCTGGTGGAGGGTGTGCAGGCCTTCGTCCCTCTATCCCACCTCCTGCCCGCCACTCGCGACCAGCGACAGCAGGCGGAGGCCGGCGGCACAGTGACGCCCGGCCAGCCGCAGGAATACAAGGTCCTCGAGGTGGACCGCAGGCGCCGGCGCGCCATCCTCTCGGAGCGGCTCGCATGGCAGAGCGCGCGGGACGCGCAGAAGACCCGGCTGTTGCAGGAGTTGGTGGAGGGAGAGACCCGCACGGGCAAGGTCAGCGGCATCTCCAAGTTCGGCGTCTTCGTCGACCTTGGCGGCGCCGACGGGCTCATCCACACCTCGGAACTCGCGTGGCAGCCGGTCGCGGACCCGGAGCAGATCGTCAAGGTGGGGGACGAGGTCAACGTCCTGGTGCTGCGGGTGGACCAGGAGCGGCAGCGGATATCCCTCAGCCTCCGCCGGCTCAATCCGGAGCCGTGGGACTGGGTGACGGAGAACTTTCAGCCGGGTCAAATCGTTAACGGTACAATAACAAGGTTGACAAGTTTCGGCGCATTTGCTCAGATTGAAGAGGGTATTGAAGGCCTCATTCACATCTCTGAGCTCAGCGCCAGGCACATTGAACATCCCAAAGAAGCAGTGCATGAAGGTGAGGTTCTTGAGCTCAAGATCCTGAACGTCGACCCGGAACGGCACCGATTGGCACTCAGCAGAAGGCGAGCGCTGGAGGAGATCTAGGTTTTCCAAGGCGCGTTCGCCCTTTTACAGTTTCTGGTGACCAGCCCAGGCAAAACGGGTTTGGGGGTAGGCCATGGCAAGCAGGTTTGAGAAGTTCTCGGAACGGGCACGCAGGGTTCTCTCTCTATCTCAGGAAGAGGCGCTCCGATTCAACCACAACTATATCGGCACGGAGCACATCCTCCTCGGTCTGGTGCGGGAGACGGAGGGTGTCGCCGCCCGCGTCCTCAGCAACCTGGGGATTGAGCTCAGCAAGGTGCGCTCTGCCGTGGAGTTCATCATCGGCCGGGGCGAGAAGCCCGTTTCCGGCGAGAACATCGGCCTCACGCCGCGCGCCAAGCGCGTCATCGAGCTCGCCGTGGACGAGGCCCGGCGCATGAGCCACCACTACATCGGCACGGAGCACCTGCTCATCGGCCTCATGCGTGAGGGCGAGGGCGTCGCCGCCGGCGTGCTCGAGAGCCTGGGCGTCACCCTGGACAAGGTCCGCGCGGAGACGCAGCGGCTCCTGAGCCAGAGCATCTCCCCCGGGCAGCAACAGGGCCGCGGCAGCAGCGCAAGCTCCACCCGCACCCCCATCCTCGACCAGTTGGGCGTGGACCTCACGGCCCTCTCCCGCAACAACAAGCTGGACCCGGTCTGGGGCCGCCAGAAGGAGCTGCAGCGCGCCGTCCAGATCCTCTCGCGCCGCACCAAGAACAACCCGGTCCTCATGGGCGAGCCCGGCGTCGGCAAGACCGCAATCGTCGAGGCCCTGGCGCAGAGGATCATCTCCAACGACGTGCCGGACACCCTGAACGGCAAGCGCCTCGTCACCCTCGACATGGGGGCGCTGGTCGCCGGCACCAAGTACCGCGGCGAGTTCGAGGAGCGCCTCAAGAAGGTGCTGGAGGAGATCAAGACTGCCGGCAACTGCATCCTGTTCATCGACGAGATGCACACCCTCGTGGGCGCCGGCGCCGCCGAGGGCGCCGTCGACGCCGCCAACATCCTGAAGCCCTCCCTGGCTCGCGGCGAGATCCGCGTCATCGGCGCCACGACCCTGGACGACTACCGCAAGTACGTCGAGCGCGACCCCGCCCTCGAACGCCGCTTCCAGCCCGTCCTCGTGGAGGAGCCCTCCGAGGAGGACACCACCGAGATCCTCCGCCACGTCAAGGGCCGCTACGAGGAGCACCACAACCTGACCATCAGCGACGAGGCCCTCACCACCGCCTCCAGGCTCGCCGCCCGCTTCATCCCCGACCGCTTCCTCCCGGACAAGGCCATCGACCTCATCGACGAGGCCGCTTCCCGCGTCCGCATCCGCCACAGCACCATGCCCCTCTCCGTCAAGGAAGCCATGAAGGTGCTCGAGAACGTCCGCAGCGAGAAGGAAGAGGCCCTCTCCGACCAGCAGTACGAGTACGCCGCCGAGCTCCGCGAGCGTGAGCTCAGCCTCGCCGGCAAGGTCGAGAGCCTTGAGGGCGAGTGGCAGGAGACCAAGGAGAACGAAAACCCCGTCGTCACCCCGGACGACATCGCCGAGGTCGTCGGCATGTGGACGGGCATCCCCGTCACGCGCCTGCAGACGGCCGAGACCGAGCGGCTGCTCCACATGGAGCAGCACCTGCACGACCGCATCATCGGCCAGGACGAGGCCATTGTCGCCGTCTCCAAGGCCGTCCGCCGCGCCCGCTCCGGCCTCAAGGACCCCCGCCGCCCTGTCGGCGTCTTCACCTTCCTCGGCCCCACGGGCGTCGGCAAGACCGAACTGGCCAGGGCCCTCTCCGAGTTCCTCTTCGGCTCCGACGACTCCCTGACGCGGCTCGACATGTCGGAGTTCATGGAGCGCCACACCGTCGCGCGCCTCGTCGGCGCCCCTCCCGGCTACATCGGCTACGACGACGGCGGCCAGCTCACCGAGGCCATCCGCCGCAAGCCGCACTCGGTCATCCTTCTGGACGAGATCGAGAAGGCGCACCCCGACGTCTACAACATCCTGCTGCAGATCTTCGACGACGGCCACCTGACCGACGCAAAGGGCCGCAAGGTTGACTTCCGCAACGCCGTCATCATCATGACCAGCAACCTGGGCTCGGACCTCATCAAGCGCGACACCCGCCTGGGCTTCGCGTCCAAGCAGAACGACGGCCGCGCCTTTGAGCAGGACTACGTCCGCATGCGGGACAAGGTCATGGAAGAGGTGAAGCGGTTCTTCCGGCCCGAGTTCCTGAACCGCATCGACGCCTCCGTCGTCTTCCACGCGCTGGAGCAGGAGCACATCGTCCAAATCGTGGACCTGATGCTCAAGCAGGTGCGCCACGAGGTCAAGGACGCCGAAATGGACATGGACGCCACCATCGCCGCCAAGGAGAAGCTCGCGGAAGAGGGCTACGACCCCCACCTCGGCGCCCGGCCCCTGCGCCGCGTCATCCAGAGCAAGGTCGAGGACAAGCTCTCCGAGGAGATCCTCGCCGGCAAGTACGTCCCCGGCGACACCATCCTCCTCGACCTCGACGAGGACGGCGAGATCGTCACCCGCCTCAGCCTGGAGGCCGCGGAACCGACGGAGCCGGCGGAGCCCGCGCCCGCCGCCTAGCCGCAACAAGCGACGCAAGAGAAGAGGCCGGACTGGCAGCACAGTCCGGCCTCTCTTTTCCACTGCTCCATCTGTGTGCTGGAATGGCGCCATCAGCCGGTGACACCGCGGCGCGCATATCCAACAAGCAGTGTCATTCTTGGCAAACGGAAGGCACTCTTATGGCGACAATAGGCTGGAAGAAGAGGCCGACTACAAGCATCGGCGGAAACTCATTGACTCACACTATCGCGCATATGTGCAGAAGCATCCCAGCAAATGGCTCGGTCTAACCATTGGCGATGTGTGGGTATTGGCCGACTCCCTGAAAGCCCTCGTGGAGAAGCTGGGCGCCCAAGGGCTGCCCCGGACCGATGTCGTTATACGCTACTTGAACCCCGACCCTGTCAAGCTGGTCCTCTAATCTATGCCCCGCGGGTGGTTTCCATCGACTGAGCAGGATTTCGCCGGGCATCCTTTTGTAGAGGGCATTGTTCACCTCCCCCGTTTTGGCCTTATGCGGCGCGTAGGTTTCCTGGTAGACATCGGTTGCGGTGTGACAACCCTCCACCCAGCGGATACGGTGTCTATGGGTCTAGATCTCAGCGCCTTGTCGCTGAGCGGGTTAGTGTTTGGAATAAGCAGTCAAGAAGAATATAGTGAGACTGCGGATCTTTCTTTCCTGCATGGAACGCAGGTCGTCACGTACCGTTTGCGCATAGACACTGCGCCGCCACTCGACCACAACCGCTGGCTCCCCTCGCTCCTCGGCATGGACGTCATCCGGCGCTGGCGCATGGTGTGCGACGTCCACGACGACGAACTGTCGTTTGACGTGCACCACGCCGATGATGTACGGGAATTAGGGACGACGTCCTGAGGAGAGGTCGTGTACGGGGTTGGTACGCCCCTACCGCCCCCGTCGCCGCCGCTCCGCGGGGGGCCGTCCCGTGTCCGGCAC
>JAPONS010000019.1 GCA_026713825.1 Chloroflexota bacterium
GACGCGCACCTTGTCCTTGAAGTTGGACTCGGCGGGCTCATTGGGCATCTCGAGGCACGCGCCAGTGACGTCGTACTTCCAGCCGTGGTAGTTGCAGGCGAGGCCGCCGAACTCGTTGCGGCCGAAGAAGAGCGACGCGCCCCGGTGCGGGCAGTTCTCGGCGATGAGGCCGACGTCGCCGTTGGAGTCGCGGAAGGCGACGAGGTCCTCGCCGAGGAGGCGGACGCGCTTCAGGGGGCCGTCGCGCTCCGGCAGGTCGCGGGAGGGCAGGAAGGGGTGCCAGAACTGCCGAAGCAGCGTTCCCATGGGCGTGCCGGGCCCGACGCGAGTGAGAAACTCGTTGTCAGCAGGTGTCAGCATGGTGACCTCCGTTACTATGTGGCGCCGCCCCGTGCGCCCTCTGATTTCCCTCAGGGCGCACGGGGCAGCCTTTTGCTAGGTGAGGGGCACGTAGGAAACGGGGACGCCGGCGTCTGAGTCACGGGCCTTCTCCGTCGCCGCCTGCCAGTCCGCGCCCTCAGGCAGGATGGCCGACGCGGAGCGGACGCGGTAGAGCGCCGTGTCGTCGACGTGGGCCGGGGGCGTGCCGTCCTCCAGGAACTCCCGCGCGGCCTTCATGAGCCGCTGCCGCACCGCGATGATCATCCGGTCGCTGGTGCCGAGGTGCTCCTTGGTGCGGTCGTAGATGGGGCCCATGGTCTCGGTCATGGCGCGGTCCTGCAGGTTGCCGCCGCGCGGGATGCCGGACATGTTGACCCGGTTCTGGATGTCGTAGTTCAGCGCGTAGTCGTTCTTCCGGTTGGCCGAGGTGTGGTAGCGCGTGCGCGGGTCGGGGGTCTCCTCGACGTAACCGCCCGAGTTGGCGTAGGGGTTGGCGGACCGGAACTGCTCCTCCTCGGAGATCGTCCCTTCCAACCGGCCGTGCATGTTGATGAGCATGTGGTACTCGTCGTCAATGGGCACCCACGCGCGGGCAGAGCAGCTGTTGGGCTGGCCGGCGGCGATCATCGTGAAGTAGGGCATCACGTACTGGGTGATGCGGTGCCAGCGCTCGCCCTGGTCGTTCCAGACACGCTTGGCGGAGTACACAGCGCCGTAGGGCTTGGGGATGACGTCGAGGGTGGGCGCGCGGTCGTCGACCCAGGAGCCGCGGCCCCAGCCGGGCTCGTCGGGCGTGTCCTTGGCGATGCGGCCGTGGATGAAGGGGACGTGGGAGGAGTCGAGGTCGCCCTCGAGCCCCTGGATCCAGTTGCACTCCTCGACCATGATGCCCGGCTCGAAGACCTGGTCTATGGGGAGGGTGTTGACCTCAAACTGCGGGAAGGGCGGCGGCGTCTCGCGCGGGCCCATGTAGGCCCAGATCATCCGGTTGATCTCGCGGCAGGGGTAGGCGGTGACGCGCACCTTGTCCTTGAAGTTGGACTCGGCGGGCTCATTGGGCATCTCGAGGCACGCGCCAGTGACGTCGTACTTCCAGCCGTGGTAGTTGCAGGCGAGGCCGCCGAAC
>JAPONS010000020.1 GCA_026713825.1 Chloroflexota bacterium
ACGAACTCCATCCGCGGCGGCCAGAATCGGGCCGTGCTGGATCGGATCGCCGAACACGGAACCATTTACGACGCGTGGTCAGACGAAGATTGGGTTGTCGACGGAGCGGCGGTGCGTGTGTCGTTGATTTGCTTCGGGGCGGGAGCAAACACGTTCGGTTATCGCCTGAACGGAGACGAAGTCAGACACATCCACTCGGACTTGAGCGCAGGAGCGGAGGACCTCAGCACTGCCTCAAAACTCTCCCACAACCGTAAGAAAGCGTTCATCGGGGTCAACAAGACGGGAGCCTTTGACGTTCCCGGGGAAACAGCCCGTGCGTGGCTTTGCCTGCCTCGCAATCCCAACGGGGGGGCAATTCGGACGTACTGAGACCCCGGCTCACCGGGAGAGATTTGGTCCAACGCTCAGCGGACGGGTGGATCATTGACTTCGGACCCTCGATGCCAGAGGAAGAAGCGGCGCTATACGAAGCCCCCTTCGCCCATCCCCTCTCTGCCAAGATGACTGAGACACCTGCACCCCTTGGAATTACTGTAGGGCGGTGGAGATGAGAAGCGATGGTCACAGAGAGAGAATCGATGACACTGAACGAGGTGGGCGCTCGGGCTCTGGGGGTTGAGGAGCGGGGCGACGAGACCCCCAGAGCCCGAGCGGGCGGCGCGAGGCCGGCGCCGGACCCCGAGGTGGTAGCCAAGCCGAAGCGACGCCAGTTCACCGCCGAGTATCGACTGCGAATCGTCGAGGAGGCCGACCGCTGCACGCAGCCCGGCGAGGTCGGCCGGCTGCTGCGCCGCGAAGGGCTGTACACCTCCCACTTGGCGGCTTGGCGCAAAGCGCGTCGTCAGGGCTCGTTGCGGGGCCTGACCCCGAACAAGCGCGGCGCCAAGCCCGCCGAGCGTAACCCGCTCAGCGCCAAGGTGCGCGAGCTCGAGGCGAAAGTGGTTCGGCTGGAGAAGGAGTTGCACACCGCGCACACGATCCTGGATGTCCAGGGAAAAGTTGCCGGGCTGCTGGGATTCAACCTCAGCGACGGGAAGGATTGCTGATGGCGGCCCGAGGGCTCGCCTCACAGGTCGGTGTGGCCCCAGCGTGCCGAGCGCTGGGTGTGTCACGGGCGACCTTCTACCGTCGTCACAAGGCCACTCCCGGGCACCAGCAGCCCCGTCCCACGCCCGCCCGGGCGCTGTGCGAATCCGAACGCGAGCACGTGCTCAACGTGCTCGCCTCCCCTCGCTTCGTCGACCGCGCGCCCGCCGAGGTCGTCGCCACGCTTCTCGATGAAGGCCAATACCTGTGCTCGGAGCGCACGATGTATCGGATCCTGGCCGCGAATCAGCCGGTGCGAGAGCGGCGCAATCAGCTCGAACATCCTCGCTACACCAAGCCCGAGCTGGTGGCCACCGGACCGAACCAGACGTGGTCCTGGGACATCACTCGACTGCTGGGACCGACACGCTGGAGCTACTTCTACCTCTACGTGTTGCTCGACATCTTCAGCCGCTACGTCGTCGGCTGGATGGTCGCTGAGCGCGAGAACGCCACCCTCGCCGCAACGCTGATCGAACAGACCTGCCTCAAGCAAGGCATCGAGCCCCAGGCCCTCACCCTGCACTCCGACCGCGGGGCGCCCATGACCAGCAAATGCACCGCGCAACTGCTCGCCGACCTCGGGGTGACTCGTTCGCTGAGCCGCCCCCAGGTCAGCGATGACAACCCTTTCTCCGAGGCCCAGTTCAAGACCCTGAAGTACCACTGCGGCTTCCCCGGGCGATTCGACGATATCCACACCGCCATCGACTTCTGCCGGTCGTTCTTCCCTTGGTACAACAGCGAGCACCGCCATGGCGGAATCGCCATGCTCACCCCCGATGATGTCCATCACGGCCGTGCCCACACCGTGCTGCAACAACGCGAACAGACTCTGCGCGCCGCCTGGAGTCATCATCCTGAGCGCTTCGTTCGTGGAATCCCGAAACCCCTGCCGCTTCCCGAAGCGGTCTGGATCAACCCACCGGCTACATCCACTACAGGAGAGACTGCTCAGTAAATCGCAATCGCCGGTGTCTCAAAGTCGTTGACAGGTTCCGGTGATGAGGATGCTGAGATGTTCGCGGACCCAGCGCCCGTCGGCCAGAGACAGGACGAGGTCCTTGTCGAGCCCGCGGGACGCGCGGAAGTCGATGTCCTCGATAC
>JAPONS010000021.1 GCA_026713825.1 Chloroflexota bacterium
CCCCTGGATACCGGCC
Source organism: Chloroflexota bacterium (assembly GCA_026713825.1). NCBI lineage: Bacteria > Bacillati > Chloroflexota > Chloroflexota bacterium. Next base: position 17 of record JAPONS010000021.1, read on the forward strand.
TGCGCCGGTATGACGGTGGGGATGGCAGGGAGGCGGGCAACCACGAGGGTTGCCCCTACCGGTGGCAGGGCGCCCTGCTGGCCTGCGGTAGCCAGCTACGCGTATCCCGTGTACCATGGGTGTATACGGCCCCTTCTTTTCCGGGCCGACCCGACGATTGACAGGGCAAGACTTCCTTCATGCAAAACCTAGGACGCTTCCTGGGGCGGCACGACAGACCGCTCGACGACGACTCCCACGAGGCCACGGCGTCTCCATCGACCTCACCACATGCTGCCAACGGCGGCGTGCTGCGCGTCATCCCCCTCGGCGGGCTGGGCGAGATCGGCAAGAACATGATGGCGCTTGAGTACGGCGACGACATCATCGTCGTGGACGCGGGCGTGATGTTCCCTGAGGAGGACATGTTCGGGGTGGACCTCGTGATCCCGAACATCACGTACCTGCTGGAGAACCAGCACAAGGTGCGCGCCATCCTCATCACGCACGGCCACGAGGACCACACGGGGGCCGTTCCCTTTGTGCTGCCGGAGCTGAACGTCCCGGTCTACGCGCCAAAGCTAGCGCACGGCCTCATCGAGGTAAAGCTTCGGGACCACCGCATCCTTTCCGCATCGGAGCTGCACGCCATCGAACCGGGCGAGACCTTCACTTTCGGCGTCTTTCACTGCGAGTTCTTCCACGTCTGCCACAGCATCCCGGACGCGACGGGCATCGCCATCCACACGCCGGTGGGGCTGGTCATCCACACGGGCGACTTCAAGTTCGACCACACGCCCGTCGACCAGGTGCCGACGGACTTCGCGCGGCTGGCGGAGCTGGGCATGGAGGGCGTCACGCTGCTGCTGTCCGACTCGACGTACGCGGAGTCCGAGGGCTACACGCCCTCGGAGGCGGTGCTGGACCCGAACCTGGAGCGCATCATCGCGGAGGCGCCGGGCCGGGTCATGTTCGCGACCTTCGCCTCGCTCATCGCGCGCATTCAGCAGATCGCCAATGCCGCGGCCAAGAACGGCCGCAAGGTGGCGGTCATCGGCCGGAGCATGGTCAACAACGTCGCCATGGCGCAGCAGATGGGCTACCTGCGCGTGCCCGAAGGCGTCATCGTGCCCGCCGAGAGCCTCGCGGGCCTGCCGCCTGAGCAGACGGTCATCATCATGACGGGAGCGCAGGGCGAGCCGACGGCGGCCCTCTCGCGCATCGCGAACGACGACCACCGCGACTTCTCCGTCTCGCGGGGCGACACCATCGTGCTCTCCGCGTCGCCCATCCCCGGAAACGAGGCGGTCATCATGCGCACCATCGACAATCTGCTGAGGCAAGGGGCGCGGGTGCTCCACGCCCGGAACGCGCAGGTACACGTCCACGGCCACGCGAGCAGGGAAGAGCTGAAGCTCATGCTGCGGATGATCAAGCCGCGCTACTTCATACCCATCCACGGCGAGTACCACCACCTGGTGGCGCACGCGGGCATTGCCGTGGGCATGGGCGTCGCGCCGGAACGCACCTTCATCCTTGAGGACGGCGACGTGCTGGAGCTCGGCGAGGACGGCGCGGATATTGTCGACCGGGTGCCCGCGGGGCACGTCTTCGTGGTGGGGCGCCACCTGTGGGACCCGTCGAACGGCGTCTTCAAGGAGCGGCAGACGCTCGCCCGCGACGGCGTCGTCGTCGCAGCGGTCACGGTCAACGCCTCGACGGGGCGTCTCGGCGCGCCGCCGGCCCTCACGGCCCACGGCTTCGAGGCACCGGACGACCACAATGAGGTCATGGTGGCCGCGTCGCAGCGCCTCTCGGACGCGCTGGAACAGCAAGAGTGGCCCAAGGGCGACATCGAGGAGGCCGTCCGTGCGCAGGCCGCCCGGGTGCTGTCCCGCATCCTCCGCGACGTCACGGGCCGCCGCCCGGTCGTCCTGGTGCTGGTCTCGCTCACCTAGCCGCCCCGTTACGGTCAATTCGGGCATTGCAAGGCACTCGCCCTACGTGCGTGCAGGCCCCGAAGGCCCGAACGCACGCCCGCGCATGGAACTGTCCCACCTGTTCATTCGTTGCGTACAATAGTGGTAGTGGTCGTAATGTGTAACGCGGCGGTGTGGGCCACTACAGAAACCACGCCGTCCCATGAGGTGCCCAATGGTAGATGTAAAGAAGCCTTCCCCCAGCAGGCGGTCCACTGAACCGACGCCCCCTCCCAAGACCGGACAGTCCTCAATGCCCATCTTCATTCTGGGCGGCGCGAGCATCTTGCTGGTCACGCTTGGTGTGGCCCTCTACGTGGCGTGGGAATCGGTCAGCGCGACGGGCCTGCAGGTCTGGGAGGCCCTCCGCTACACCTGGGCCGCCCTGGCAGTCTGGGCGGCAGCCCTCCCGGTGACCCTTGTCCAGCGCAGGGACATGGTCAAGCGACACCCCCACCGCTGGTTGGCCGCGCTGTTGATGGTGGTCGTAGCCGCTGGGTGCCTGCAACTCTGGGGACAGGGCCTCGGCGGCACGCTCGGCGGCTGGATCATCGGCCCAAGCGCCGGGTGGGGCATCGTTCGCACGACATTCATCTTCGCCGCCGCCTTGGCGATAGCCATGCCGGCGCCCGCGCTCTGGGCCAGCAGGATTCTCCTGATCGCGCTCGGCTTCCTCGCGGTCTATCTGTGGGAGGCGATGGGATTCGTCCTCCGCTGGGCGCAGGCAGCGGGTGTCTGGATTGGCCTGAAGTGCACCGCGGTCTCTCCGAGCCTGGCGAGAGGAGCCGCCACCGTGTGGCGCGGCGTGTGCGCCGTGTACAACAAGCTTCCCATCCACCTGTACATCCTGGCATTCTTCGTCATCGTCAGCGCCGCCATCCTGCGCCGGCCGGCAAGCTCGCGGCGGCGCGCACGGCCCGTTGCGAGCGGGTACGAGCCGTACCCGTACCCGGTGGGCGTTTTCGAGAACGTTGGCTCCTACGGGGAAACGACGTACACGCCGCAGGCGCCCCGGCCCGCACAGGCGACCGTCAACGACCTTCCCCGCTACGAATCGCCGTCGTACTTGCGGCCCGATGCGGCGCCGACCCCGGCGGCGGCCTACGCCAACGGCATGCTCACCGTAGATGAGGACGACGAGGACGAAGTCGACGTTATGTCCGTTGTGGCCGAGGACATCGACGAGCCTGAGGAGGTTGACGCAGAGACGGACGAGGACGACGAGGAGGATGGGGAGGAGGACTCCCCGCCCTTCGACCTCTACGACGACGAGCTGGATGAGACGGACGATGAGGACGACGACCTCGACGACACGGCGGACCCGGAGGTCATCGACCTGCGCAGCGGATCGGCGCGCACGGGCGGCAGCATTGCGGCCACGGCCACCAAGTGGGAGCTGCCGCCGCTCGACCTCCTGAAGAGCGTCACCCGCAAGGAGATCTCGGACGATGTCCACCAGGAAACCGCCCGCCTCATTGAGCAGACGCTGGCGGAGTACAACATCGAGGTGCAGGTCAAGGAGATCCGGCCCGGCCCCGTCGTCACGCAGTACGGCGTCGGGCCCGGCTGGATCCGCCGCTACAAGGACGTACGCGAGCGCAACCCCGACGGCACGCCCGCGCGCGGCGCCGACGGGAAGCTGGTGAGCAAGCGCGTGGAGGAGAAGACGCGCGTCCGCGTCGACCACGTGCTCGCACGCGAAAAGGACCTAGCGCTGGCGCTGGCGGCGCCCAGCCTACGCTTTGAGGCGCCTGTGCCCGGCGAGTCCTTCATGGGCCTGGAGGTCCCCAACGCGCAACGCGACGTGGTGACCCTGCGGTCGTCTCTGGAGAGCAGCGCCTTCCAGGCCATCCAGAAGAAGGCCAAGCTGCCCGTCGCCCTCGGCCTGGGCAGCGGCGGGGAACCGGTCATCATGGACCTGGCCGACATGCCGCACCTGCTCATCGCAGGATCAACGGGCAGCGGCAAGAGCGTGTGCATGAACACCATCATCTGCTCACTCATGATGCAGTGCACGCCTATGGACCTGCAGATGTACCTGGTGGACCCCAAACGGGTGGAGCTTACGGCCTACAACGGCCTGCCGCACCTGACCGCGCCGGTGCTGGTCGAGGTCGACCAGGCCGTGCCCGCACTGCACGCCCTCATTGCGGAGATGCAGCACCGCTACAAAAAGTTCGAGGCGCGGGGCGCGCGCAACATCGCAACGTTCAACGGCAAGCTCGTGCGGGGCGAGGAGCGCATGCCGTACCTCATGCTCGTCATCGACGAGCTGGCCGACCTGATGATGACGGCCTCCGGCGACGTGGAGCACGCGCTGTGCCGACTGGCGCAGCTTGGCCGCGCGACCGGGATCCACCTGGTGGTCGCGACGCAGCGGCCCTCCGTCGACGTGCTGACGGGGCTGATCAAGGCCAACTTCCCCAGCCGAATGAGCTTCGCCGTCTCCTCGCAAGTCGACTCCCGCACGGTGCTCGACAGCGTGGGCGCGGAGAAGCTCCTCGGGCGCGGCGACCTGCTCTTCCTGCCCACCAACGCCGTCAAGCCCAAGCGGCTGCAGGGCGCGTTCATCTCGGACGAGGAGGTCGACGCCATCGTCGACTTCTGGCAGAAGCAGGGCAACAAGCCGAAGCCGGCAATCCAGATGGAGATTGCATCGCCGGACAACGAGGAAGACACGATGCTGCAGGAGGCGCAGAAGCTGGCCATCAACCACAGCCGGATTTCGGCATCGCTGTTGCAGCGCAAGCTGGGCATCGGGTACGCGAAGGCCGCCAGTCTGCTCGACCACCTGGAGGACCGCGGCATCGTGGGCCCCGGCGATCCGGGCAAGTCCCGCGAGGTCATCACTCCCGGCGGGTAGCTGTGGGGTGTACTATGGTAATTGGGGAACCTTGCGGTACGATGGTGAAGCGCAGGTTCCCTGAAGGAGATGGATGGTAAACCGGCGCTTTTCCGGGGTAATCGGCACGCTGCTTGGCCGCAGGGGCAACGCTGCGGGCGTGGCCGCGCTTGCCCAGGAGGTCTGCCTGTTTTGCGGCGCCGCTCTCGCCGACGACGCCGCCTACCTGGATACCCGGGTCTGTCCAGACTGCCGCTTCCACTACAGCATTACGGCCCGTGAGCGCATCCGGCTGCTGGCGGACCGCAAGTCGTTCAAGGAGAAGTTCCGCGCGGTCATCTCCATAGACCCGCTGCTGTTCAACAGCCGGGACACGTACCGCAGCGACATCTTCAACGCGCAGCTCCGCACGGGCCTCACAGAGGCCGCCATCGTCGGCCAGTGCCGCATAGAGGGCATTTCCACCGTGCTCCTTGCCCTGGACTTCAGCTTCCTTGGCGGGAGCATGGGGCTTGTGGTGGGAGAGAAGGTGGCGCTGGCGTGCGAACTGGCCCAGAAGAAGGACCTGCCGCTGGTGGCGCTGGTGACCAGCGGCGGCGCGCGGCTGCAAGAGGGCGCGCTTTCCCTAATGCAGATGGCCAAGGCGGCAACGGCAGTCGGGGCGCTTCACCGGAAGGGACTGCCGTATATCGCGGTATTCGCCAACCCGACGACGGGGCAGGCGTACGCCAGCTTCGCGAACATGGCCGACGTCCTCCTCGCCGAGCCGGGCGCGCTCATGGGCTTCGCCCCGCTTCGGGTGCTGCAGGAGTCGGCCGGGGAGACGCTTCCCGAGGACTCCCACACGGCCGAGTCGCACCTGCGCAACGGCATGCTGGACAACATCGTGGACCGGGAGAACATGCGCGGGGCCATCGCGACGATCCTGCGCCGCCTGGTCCCGGCACGGACGCGCGTCCGCCTGCTGGTCCCCCGGGAGCGCAACCAGCGCACCCAAGGGCAGCTTGGGGCGTGGGAGGCCGTCCAGCGGACTCGCCACCCGCAGCGGCCCACGGCGCGCGACTACATCGACCGCGTCTTCCGCGAGTTTGTCGAGTTCCACGGCGACCGCCTGGCCGCCGACGACCCGTCGATCATCTGCGGCGTTGGCGACCTGTACGGCGCGTCCGTCATGGTTGTGGCCCAGCAGCGCACGGTGACACCGGAAGGCGAGAGCCAGCCGCCGTACATTGGGCCCGAGGGCTTCCGCAAGGCGCAACGGGCGATGAATATGGCGGAGAAGTTCCGCATTCCGGTCATCACCCTGATTGACTGCGCGGGCCCCGCGCTCACCCTGGAAGCCGAGGAGAAGGGGCTGGGCAACGCCCTTGCCCACACCATCTTCACCATGTCCAACCTCCCGGTGCCCACCGTCGCCGTCATCCTTGGCGAGGGCGGGCGAGAGAGCGCGCTTGCCTTCAGCATTGCAGACCGCATTCTCATGCTGGAGGGCGCCATCTACACACCGGCGTCGCCGGAGGCCGCCGCGTCCATGCTCTACCGCGACGACAGCCGTGCGCCCGACGTTGCCCTCTCAATGCGGCTCACGGCCAGGGACGGGAAGGACCTGAACATCATCGACGCCGTGGTGCCGGAGCCCGTGGGCGGAGCGCACATGGACCCCGAGGCGTCCGCATACACACTCGAGCGCGCCCTAGTGCGCGCCATCGCGCGGGTAGAGAGGTACTCCACCAAGCGGATGCTGAACGAACGGCACAAGCGCTTCCGCAAGAAGGGCGAGTACGGCGCCTACTACCAACAGTTCCTGACGAAGGAGGCCCAGCATATCCAGCGGGTCAAGAGCAGCCCGAAGCCCACGGCACAGCCACAGGACATGCTGGAGACCGAAATCCTCGCCTTCCCCGTCCTGCCGCAGGACTACGACGTCGACGATGAAGACGACAACCGCGACGGGATCACGCCGCTGCTCACCTTCACGCCGGACACCGACGGCTTTCCCACGGACGCCGAACCGACTGAACAGCGGGAGGAGCAAGAGTCCGATCATCCGGAAGAGCAAAGGGAGCCTCAAGGTTAGGTCTGCACGCTCCCGCACTACCACCTACCTCAAAGAAGCGCCGGGGCAAATGCCCCGGCGCTTCCCGCATCATGCTGCCGACAGACTTGCCAGCTAGCAGTCCAATCAACTGCTCTCGATATCGAACACCGCCTGCACGGTGACCCGGACCTCCTGCTCGCCGGGGCTAATGGGCGTCGACGCGCCGGTGTCGGCCGCCACCGATGCAAAAGCACGCTCGGCGTATACGGGCTGGGCGACGACCTCCGACAGGTACACCATCCGACCAAGGACCACTTCGGAGTAGGAAGCCAGCTCGCTGGCTTTCGTCAGCGCGTCCTCAACGGCCATTTCGCGGGCCTGCTTCGCCAGCTCGGTGGTGTCCTCGATGCGGAAGGTGATGCCGTTTACGCGGATGAGGTCGCCGCCAGCGGCCACGGCGCCGTCGAGGAGCTCGCTCGTGCTGTCCAAGTCGCGCACGAGGGCCCGGACGGTGTTGGAGACCTGGTAGCCGGTCAGCACGCGCTCACTGCGGCGGACGCTCTCTTCAAAGATCTCCTGCCAGTCGTACTGCGGCTGAATGGAGATGTGCTGCGTGCGGATGTCGGCGTCGGCGACGCCGCTTCCCTGCAGGAAGCCGATCACGGCCGTCATCGCCCCGGCCGCGCTCGCGCGCGCCTCCGAGACCGTGTCCGCCGTCGCCGACACCCCCAGGTCCAGCTCAACGAGGTCCGGCGCCGCCGAGACGCTGCCGGCGCCGTTCACCCAGATTCCCGTATTCTGCGAGTCTCCGATGACGCCGAACTTGGATAGGTCCCCCTTGCCTTCCATGGCCGACTTGTCCGCCATGGCCGCGAATGTCCCGACGAGCTCCATGACGGCGGCAAGGTCAAACTCCTCCATCCTCATGGAGTCCTTGTCGTCGTCTCCGTTGTCGTGCTCCGGCGCTACCGGAACTGCGGTTGCTTGCACAGCGGCGGTGTCAGTATCGACGGCGCCGGTATCCGGCTCATCGCTCTCGCACGCTATGGCGGCAAGGAACAGCGCCAGGACGCCCACAAACAGGAGCGCTCTGGAAAAACGCGCAATGCTCACGTTCTACCTCCCGGAATGGTTGGGGGAATTGCCCCTTCACCTAAAGGGACGCGGATTGACGCCGAGGGGTTCCGGGGCGACTAGGAAGAGGAGGCACGGCGGCGCAGGATTATGGAGACCGCGGCCATCGCGACCGTCAGCGCCAACAGGCTGAGCTCCAGCGGCCACAGCTCAAACCGGAACCACGAGTGCTCTGTGAGAGCGGTGTCCGGTTGCGGCGAAGTTCCCACATCGCCCGGCAAGGTGGAGACTGCCGGAGCGTTGGCGTTGGGAGCGGGCACCGGGGGTTCGCCAAGGATTTGGTTGGGCTCAGGCCCGGGCGGGTTGCCGGGGCCTTCAATTGGAACCGGGGCCTGGATACCCACCTGAACGGGGGCTTCCGGCGTGCCGATGACGCCGGACATATCGCCCGCGAAGACAACAGCCAGCGCAATGGCGGCTGCGGCGGCCATCGCGCGGACGCCGGCCATCGGCGAGACCATGGCCATGGCCCGCAGACCTGCAATCGGGGCGGGCTGCCACCACGGCCGCGCGGGCTCGGCCACGAAGACCCGGGCAGGCGCGGGGACGGCGAAGCTGCGAGGCGCAGGGACCGTGGGCATCATGCGGAGAACGCCCACCACGGACCTCATCTCCTCAATATGCTGCGCGCAGCCGGAGCAGGATGCCAGGTGGGACTCCACCTGCAGCATCTCCCTCTCACGCATAGCACCGTCAAGGAAGGATGAAACCGTTTCCAGTGAACAGTGCCGATCCCCAAAGCCCTCGCCAAAGAGCCGCATGGACAACCTCCACTAACCAGAACGAATCTGGGCGGGTAAAAGTTCCCGCTGGGTGGAGAGCGCGGCGCGCATTGCTTCCCTGGCGCGGCTAAGCCTGGACTTCACCGTGCCGACGGGCGTCTTCAACACGCGCGCCGCTTCCTCATAGCTGAGCGCCTGTATATCTACAAGGACCAATACCATGCGCTGGTCCGTCGGGAGCGTCGCCAAGGATTGCTGGATGAAACTCGAAAGCTCCCGGCGGACTGCGTACTCTTCGGGCGTTTCCTGCTCGCTGGTGAAGCTGAACGAGGAGCTGTCCACCAACGCGTCCAGCGAGGTGTTCCGCCGCACCTGCGCGGAACGCAGGTGATCGCGGCATGCGTTGGTGGCAATGCGGAAGAGCCAGGCGCGGAAGTTGCCGGCGGAGAAGGTGTGGAGCGCACGAAGCGCTGAAACGAAAGTCTCCTGCGTTATGTCTTCCGCGATTGCGGCGTCGCCGACCATACGCAGGGATACGTTGTATATCGAGGTCTGGTAGCGCTCCACCAGACGATTGAATGCCCCTGCATCACCCGCTTTGCTGGCTTGCAGAAGCGCCTGCTCATCCATCGGCGTTCCCTATACTCCTACTTTTGCGAGTATAGCATACCCGTATGCTACCATCATACCGCCCAGGGACGGCATCGCGCATCTCCGCCGCCAAAGGTTGCGGGGCCAGCGAACGGCAGCTTTGCCAAGGGCATTTGCGCCCGGCCGCCGTCCCAAGGCGCCCCGCTACGCCCTGGACAACAAAACCCGGCCCAACAACGTTACACTATAGGATACGAACGCAAGCACACCCGTGGACGAGAGCACGTGAAGACTTTTCTCTTTGAGGCCTTGGAGACCCTGCTGCTGGGACTGGGCGCCTTCCTGATACTGCAGGCGTCCGTGCAGAACTTCCGCGTGCAGGGCGAGAGCATGGACCCCACGCTCGCGAACCAGCAGCATTTGCTGGTGAGCAAGCTGGCGTACGCCGTCGTTCCCTTCCAAACGGCCCTAGCGGCCACCACTGTCGCACCAGACGGCGACGCCTACTTCTTCAATCCGCCCCAGCGCGGCGACATCGTGGTCTTCCACATCGCCGACCGCGAGGGGGCCGATCTAGTCAAGCGCGTCGTCGGCCTACCCGGCGAGACCGTCGAAATGCGCGATGGGCGGGTGTATGTGGACGGCGAGCTGCTCAAGGAGCGCTACCTCACAGGCTTTGACGACTCGAATGAGCCGCCCACCCTGGTGCCGGAGGGGCATTACTACGTGCTGGGGGACAACCGGGCGGTGAGCTACGACTCCCGCAGCATGGGCCCGATTTCGCAGGAACAGATCATTGGCAAGGCGTGGGTCTCGTACTGGCCGCTGGACAGGCTCAACGTGCTCGACGCCGACGCCCCACCGTTTCCGTAGCAGAGCAGAATGCAGAAATGGAGCCGATTGTCACATATGAAAGTTTATGAAGTTCATTTGTAATTCATTTGTTATACTAATGTATATCATAATCCACGACTGCACCAGCGCTCAGCTACCCTGCTACAATGTAAATACGGGCCGTTAGCTCAGTTGGCAGAGCACCGGACTTTTAATCCGGGTGTCCAGGGTTCGAGCCCCTGACGGCCCACCAACCGGCATGGTAGACAGAACCGTTTTCGAGCTTTGGCTCGGCGGGCTGTGAGCCAGAGTTCAAAGTCAGCGTACGCTTCGCCATCTCCCATGAACCGCCGTGGCAACCGCTCCGCGTCATTATGCCGAATTCTACGAATGGTCACGAGAAGTCATGATACATCCACACAATTGTTACACCTTGGTTATACATTCGGTGGTACAATCGTGAGGGAGCATGTCCGCAAAATAGAGGGCGCCTGCTTGGGCATCGTACAGGGAAAGGCTGTCGGCTCCGACCCCGATGACGTGACTCCCAGGTTCGAGGACCACACGCCCGGCGCGCCGAATAATGGCGCATTAGTTCTATCTCGCGCCCGCGCGGCTTTATAAAGCCAGCCACTGAACAGTCACGCTGACCGGCGTTCCAAATTTTCCAGCAGGAGACTAATGTGAGCAGCATGTTGGATGTCATCCGCCTCCTCCCACAACCGCAGTCTCTCTCCTTGACCCTGCCGCATTGGGCGCCTGCCGTGATTCTGGCAGCGCTGCTGACGACGGCGCTGGCGGCTTGCGGCGGCGACTCCGGCGATGCAACCGGGCAGCCCGCAAATGAAGGCGGGCCCACAGTAACCACGTCTGCCGTGGATACACCCACTACGAATGCTCAAATGCAGGACGGCGCGGAACTCACGGCCGAGGAATATGTGGAAGCTATGGAGGAAATCTCTACCCTCGGTGACGATGAGACCGATGCCGCGTGGGAAGCTGCGGGCGGGAGATCCTATTTCTGGCAACCTCTTACTGGTGACGAGGAACAGCGGATGTACTCGCTTGAGACTAGCGAGTCATGGTCGGAGGAAGATGTAGCGTTCGCAGGCGAGATCGCGGTGACCATGCTGCAGAGGGCCACAGGATACTATGACGCCTACGTGAGCATTACCGATGAGTACTTCGACAAAGTGTCAAGCCTGGCCCCCCCGGAGCATTTGACCGCCCTCCACGACAGCTTCATCGCAACAGGCAGGGAGGCCGTTCAGTTCTGGCAGACTCAAGTGGACGCTGTGAGGGGCGCCAACGCGGAGGTCAACAGCGGCGAAGAGCTTGCCGAATTCCTAGCCCTGGTCAACCTCCAGTCCGGTCAGCCTGACCCGGAACTGCTGTGGGAAAAAACGGCGCAGAATTCCGCGGCATGCCTTGCCCTTAAGGAGCAGCTGGAAGCTGAGTTGGAGCGCGATGTCAGCATTTGCGGCGCATCCGGCTCGTCCTCAGCAGAGACGGACAGGGAAGCGCTCATCGCCCTTTACAACGCCACGGGCGGACCCAACTGGACGAACAATGAAAACTGGCTAAGCGACACTCCTGTTGGCGAGTGGCACGGCGTCGTATCCGACAGCGCCGGCGGTGTGATATCGCTTGCCCTGCGTTCCAACGGGTTGCGCGGAGAGATACCGGGTGAACTGGGCCAAATCTCCTACCTGTTGTCGCTCGACCTTGCCGACAATGAGCTCAGCGGAGAGATCCCGCCTGAGCTGGGCCAACTCTCCAACCTGGAAATTCTTTATCTCTATCGCAACAATCTCACCGGACAGATACCGGGTGAACTAGGCCAACTCTCCATCTTGACGTCGCTGGCCCTCTGGGATAACGCGCTGAGTGGGGAGATCCCGCCTGAGCTGGGCCAACTCTCCAAGTTGACGTCGCTGGACCTCTGGGGTAACGCGCTGAGTGGGGAGATCCCACCTGAACTGGGCCAACTCTCCAACCTTACATATCTGGCGCTATGGCAGAACGCGCTGAGCGGAGAGATCCCGCCTGAACTGGGCCGGCTCTCCAACCTGGAAAACCTGGATCTCTCCAGCAACAACCTCAGCGGAGAGATCCCGCCCGAACTGGGCCAGCTCTCCAACCTGACACGTCTGGCGCTATGGCGGAACGCGCTGAGCGGTGAGGTCCCGCCCGAGCTGGGTAACCTCTCCAAACTGGAAGATCTGAGACTCGCCGACAACGACCTCATATTCTGCTTACCGGAAGCTCTACGCAATGTTGACGCCTCGGTGGACCTGCCGTTCTGTAGAGCAGCGTCATCACCCACAGCGGAGCTCACGACCGAGGAATACGCTGCAGCTATGGAGGAAATCTCTACCTTCGGCGACGATGAGATCGAGGCTGCGTTTGGGGACTTCCTCTTCAATGGGATAGTTACTCAGGACGAGGCCGAACGGATAGGTTCGCTTAAGGCCAGCGATTCTTGGTCGGACGACGATACAGCGTTCATAAGCCAGTACGCCGAGAACTTGCTGCAGACAGTCACAGGCCTCTACGACTTCCTCGCGAGCGTCTTAAATGAGATTCTCGACCGAATGTCAAGACTGAGGCCCCCGGACCACCTATCCGACCCCCACGACAACTACATCACGACTAACAGGGAATTTGTTCAGTTCCTACAGACGCATATTGAAACCGTGAAGAAGGCCGACACGGAGGTCAAGAGCAGGGAAGAGCTTGCCGCCCTCCAAGCCATAATCAACTCCCTGGAAATGGAACCGGGTCAGCTTGACCCGGCGTTGGAGCAGGAGGTTGAAGAGATCAGAGCGCGGGTTGGTGCCGCATGCCTTGGCCTCAAAGGCCCGATTGAAACGGAGTTAGGGCGTAGCGTCAACTTCTGTTAATTCGGGGGGCCGGACGCGACGTCCGCCGAAACGAGCACTGAACCCGCGCACACCGCCGAAACGGACAGGGAAGCCTTGATTGCCTTCTAAAACGCCACGGATGGACCCAACTGGACGAACAACGACAATTGGCTGAGTGGCGAGGCTCTTGGAGAAAGGTACGGCGTTGAAACGTATACCGACGGGCGCGTAGCTACCCTTGAGCTTTTTGAGAACGGGCTGCGAGGAGAGATACCGGCTGAACTGGGCCAACTCTTCCTCCTGCAGTACTTGGACCTCAGACAAAACAACTTGAGCGAGGAGATCCCGTCTGAACTGGGCCAACTGACCCGCTTGCAACAACTGACTCTTGCCGACAACAACTTGGCTGGGGAGATCCCCGTTGAACTGGGGCAACTCTCCGACCTGGAGGTGCTGTATCTCCGCGGCAACGAGTTTAGCGGGTGCGTACCAGGCGCATTGAGGGATGTACAAGAGAACGACTTTCAGGAGTTGGGGCTGCCAGTTTGCTAGTGAAGCCGAATTGGAGCGAGAAGTCCGTGCTTGCGGCTTTTGACAGCGTCAGGACGCGAACACAGCAGCAGGGTGCTGGCCACAGACGTACTCGAAATAGGAGGCACACGAAATGCGCCGGATGATCAAGCGGATATCTGTACTTGTCCTGGTGATGGGCCTTCCTCTAGCCCTCCTGGCTTGCAGCGGAGATGGGCCGTCGGAGTCGTCCACCGCAGACCGGGCCGCGTCCCAACCCGTAGCTGATGGAGGCGAGGCCGCTGGTGAAGTCGCTGCATCGGAATCGACGTCTACGGAAACGCCGGAGTCTACTCCCGCGTCCGGCCCCTCCTCCGCCGAAACGGACAGGGTAGCCCTGACTGCCTTCTACAACGCCATGGACGGACCCAACTGGACCAACAACGACAACTGGCTGAGTGACGAGCCTCTTGGAGAGTGGTACGGAGTTGGAACGAGTTTCGACGGGCGTGTCGCTGCCCTTCAGCTTTCAGAGAACGGGTTGCGCGGAGAGATACCGGCTGAACTGGGCCAACTCTCCGACCTGCGGGAGCTGATTGCCTTCGGCAACGGCCTCAGCGGGGAGATCCCAGCCGAGCTGGGCCAACTCTCCAACCTGGAGTACTTGTATCTCGGAGAAAACGACTTGAGCGGGGAGATCCCGCCTGAACTGGGCCAACTGTCCCGCTTGTACGGGTTGTCACTATGGAAGAACTCGCTGAGCGGCGAGATCCCACCTGAATTGGGCCAACTCTCCAGCCTGACACGGCTACACCTCGACGACAACGATCTCAGCGGGGAGATCCCGCCTGAACTGGGCCAACTGACCCGCTTGGAACATCTGACTCTTCCCGACAACAACTTGGCTGGGGAGATCCCCGTTGAACTGGGGCAACTCTCCGGCCTGAGGTTGCTGTATCTGGACGGCAACGAGTTTACCGGGTGTGCACCAGGCGCACTGAGGGATGTATACGAGAACGACCTTGAGGAGTTGGAGCTGCCGGTTTGCTGATGCTCACAGGCCTTCGTCGGAACCACGCCCGGTGGGCGTTCACCGCTATCTCAACGGAGGGTATGAAATGGTTAAGATCACGAGGAATCTGATTCTCATAGGCCTCTCCCTGGTCCTCACCGCAGCCCTCCTGGCCTGCGGTGGAGATGGGCTGCCGGAGTCGTCCACCGCAGACCGGGCTGCGTCCCAACCCGCAACTGATAGGGGCGAGGCCCCTGGCGAAGCCGCTGCATCGGAATCGACGTCTACAGAAACGTCGGAGTCTATTCCCGCGTCCGGCCCGCCCTCCGCCGAAACGGACAGGGTAGCCCTGACCGCCTCCTACAACGCCATGGACGGACCCAACTGGAAGGACAGTGACAACTGGCTGACCGACAGACCCCTTGGCGAATGGTACGGAGTGACGACCGACGACCTCGGGAGCGTCATAGCCCTCGAACTCCCGGACAACCGGTTGAGCGGAGAGATACCGGCTGAGCTGGGCCAACTTTCCAACCTGGAATGGCTGGAGCTCGGGTTCAACCGGTTGAGCGGAGAGATACCGGCCGAACTGGGCCAACTCTCCAAACTGGAATCTCTGAGCCTCATCGACAACGACCTGAGCGGAACAATCCCGGCTGAGCTGGGCCAACTCTCCAACCTGACAACTCTGTACCTCAGCGTAACCAGCTTGAGTGGAGCAATACCGCCCGAACTGGGCCAACTCTCCAACCTGGAATATCTGGGCTTGGACCACAACCAGTTGAGCGGGAATATCCCGCCTGAACTGGGCCAACTCTCCAGCCTCAAGGACCTGGGACTCAATGACAACAGCTTGACTGGAGCGATACCGGCTGAGCTGGGCCAACTCTCCAACCTGGATTACTTGTCCCTCGGATACAACCAGTTGAGCGGGGAGATACCGGCTGAATTGGGCCGGCTCTCCCGTCTGGACTCGATGTACGCCGGAGGCAACCAGTTGAGCGGGAATATCCCGCCTGAACTGGGCCAACTCTCCAACCTGGAGGTACTGCAGCTTCACAACAACCAGTTGAGCGGAGAGATTCCAGCTGAACTGGGGCAACTCCTCAACCTGATGGAGCTGCGTCTCACGGGCAACAACCTCAGCGGAGCGATCCCGCCAGAACTGAGCCAGCTCCCCAGGCTGGAATTGCTGGATCTCGATGGGAACTAGTTGAGCGGGGAGATTCCGCCTGAACTGGGCCGGCTCTCCAACCTGACGAATTTGGAGCTCGACAGCAACAACCTCATCGGAGAGATACCGCCTGAATTGGGCCAGATCTCCAGCCTCGAATATCTGACGCTATGGCAAAATGCGCTCTCCGGAGAGATCCCGCCCGAGTTGGGCAACCTCTCCAACCTGGAAGATCTGAGACTCTACGGCAACGACTTTCTAGGCTGCGTGCCGGCGGCCCTGCGCGATGTTGACGATAGCGACCTCGACTCGTTGGGCCTGCCGTTCTGCTGATGCTCGTCGGCTATTCGTGGAGGCAAGCGCTCTCCAATCATGTTTGGAGAGGGACTGCTTTTGGCGCTTATCAAACGGGTCATTGTCAACATACCAGCGAAATCGCTCGCGCTGCCGTCTCTGTGCCGGACGCCGATGCTGGTCATACCCGACGACACGCCTTTGCACTCATACGAGGCCGCCATGGACCTGGTTTCGCCGGCTCCCAACGCCCAGGTGACGGCGTATCTCTGGAAGGAGGCGCCGGATATCTTCGCCAGCACGATCGAGCAGGTGCGCAGCTTCCTTCAGGCGCATGAGCGGGTTCACGCCGACGGCTAGCCGGGGGCAGGTTTCACCGGGTTTGGCGGATTGGACACTGGAGAGGCCGGACTATAACTTCGGTGGACCGGGTGCAGTCGATTTGCCGTGCGCAAGGGCTTGCAGGTGAGTGGGCCGTGCAAGCAGGTTGCCGGAAGTAGCTGAGGGTTGGGTCAGGGCCGCCCCATTGGTTGGCCCGAAGGCTGACCGCACACCCCCCCGGGCATTACCCGCCCTCAACCGTTGCCTTTAGCAGTCGTAGCTGCTTGCCGTCAGAGGCCCGGATTGCGATGCGGAGCAGGGGCGACACCAGGCGCATCAATAGCCCAGTAATCTGACAGTCAGCTACCAGCGTGACCCGAGCTAAATTCTCGTCCAGTGCGTGGATTTCGTATCTGTAGTCGGCGGTCACACCACCCTGCACCGAACGCAGCACTATGGAGCGACCAGCGTCACAGTGGGCGATGGCGCTCGATCGGTCCGCACCACGAGCACGGAAGGTCAGCTTCGTCCCCTCGGCGGTCTCTCCGTCGGCCGTCATCCCATCGATTCCGGGCATCCACCTGTGGGCGTTCGACCAATCGGTGAGGGCCTCCCAAACCTGAGTGGCGGGCCTCTGAATGGTCTCCTCGACTGCAAACGCTCGTGACACGTTCAGCCTCCTTGCATCTCGACTCCAATGCCGCGTTCCTCGCAGCAAGGGTCAGAGTTTGGGCTATGGGGCATTGGGCGGCCAGGCGTGAGGGTAACGCGGAACGCCTCGGAGTCCTAGCGCTTGCTCTTGCTGCTCTGCGCGGTGAGTTCCGCCTTCCGGAGCCGTAGGTTCTGCGGCGTGACCTCCAGCAACTCGTCGTCATCGATGAACGCCAGCGCCTCCTCGAGGCTCAACCGCACGGTGGCGTTGAGGCGTTTGGCCACGTCAGCCGTCGCCGACCGGATGTTGGTCTGCTTCTTTTCCTTGCAGACGTTGATCGGGATGTCGCCGCCGCGGCGCTGGGAGCCGATGATCATCCCCTCGTATACCTTGGCTCCAGGGTCGATGAACGTGTCGCCCCTGCCCTGTGCGTTGAGCAGGCCGTAGGTGACAGCCGTGCCCGCCTCCGACGCCACGAGGGCGCCGCCGCGATTGGACTTGATCTCGCCCACCATGGGCTCATAGGACGTGAAGGCGCTGCTCTTCACGCCGTCGCCGCGCGTGGTGCGAAGGAAGAAGGCGTTGAAGCCGATGAGCCCCCGCGTGGGAATCTTAAACTCCATGTGCACCTGGCCGTTCTCGTCGTAGCGCATGTCCCGGAGCTGGGCCAGGTGGGCGGAAAGGTACTCCGTCAGCGTCCCGACGTACTCTTCCCGGGTGCTGATGTTCAGGATCTCGTAGGGCTCATAGACCCTGCCCTCAACTTCCTTGTTGACGGGCATGGGGCGCGACACCTGGAACTCGAGTCCCTCGCGGCGCATGGTTTCAACAAGGATGGACAGGTGCAGCTCACCTCGGCCGGCGACGACGAACTCGCTGGGGCTAAGCGTGGTGTCGACGCGAAGGCTGACGTTGGTGCGCAGCTCCCGCATCAGCCGTTCATGCAGGGTGCGCGACGAGCAGTGGACGCCCTCACGGCCCATGTACGGCGACGTGCTCACGCCGAAGGTCATGCGCACGGTGGGTTCGTTGATGTCGATGGTCGGCAGGGCCTGCGGGTCTTCCTTGGACGCGATGGTGTCGCCAATGGACACGCCCTCCGGACCCGTGACGGCCACGATGTCGCCGGCGTAGGCCTCGGCGACCTCAACGCGCTCCATGCCGTGGAACACAAAGACGAACTCGATGGGGTGCGTCGTGGCCACGCCATCGCGGCCCAGCAGCACCACCTCATCGCGGGGCCGCAGCGTGCCGTTGGAAATGCGGCCAATCGATACCTGACCCACGTAGTTGTCGTAGTCGAGGGCCGCGACCAGCATCTGCAGCGGGGCGGCGGGGTCTCCGGTGGGCGGCGGCACAGAGCGCAGAATTGCATCGAACAGCGGCTTCATGTCCGCGCCCGATGCCTCAGCGTCCATGATGGCGTAGCCCTGCTTGGCCGAGGTGTACAGCACCGGGAAGTCGAGGTGGTCGTCGCGGGTGGCCAGCTCCAAGAACAGGTCCTGCACCAGCCCCTCCACCTCAGCGACCCGGGCCTCCGAGCGGTCGATTTTGTTGATGACGACCATGGGGGTCACGTTCTGCTGGAGGGCCTGACGCAGCACGTAGGTGGTCTGGGGCATGGGGCCGTCGACGGCGTCGACCAGCAGCAGGCAGCCGTCGGCCATGTTCATGACGCGCTCGACCTCGCCACTGAAGTCGGCGTGGCCCGGCGTGTCGATGATGTTGATGCGGACGCCGTCGTAGGAAACCGAGGCGTTCTTGGCGAGGATTGTGATGCCGCGCTCCCGCTCCAGCGGGTTGGTGTCCATGATCAGCGCGCCCACCTGCTGGTGCGCACGAAAAACCTGGCCCTGCTTCAGCAACGCGTCGACCAGGGTGGTCTTGCCATGGTCGACGTGGGCTATGATGGCCAGGTTGCGTATGGCGTCGTTGCGGCAGTCAATCAAGTTTCATCACCTCGGCTACCATCATAGCAGCAGCGGGAGAGCGTCGTGGCCGAGGCCTTGACGGGCAATCCACCTCCCAAGTTGCGATTCCACTTCCTTTACCGCCCCATCGAGTGCGCAAGAGCGCCGAAACAGTCGGATTGACCCTCAGTAGACGAGAAACTCGTCGCGCCGCCGGCATTACTGAGCCCGTCGAAATCCGAAACCCGGGCGGCTCGACTCTGGAGAACGGGCGTTGGCCGCATGGAACGCCGAGATCGAGCAGCGGACTAGTGGGGCGGGGCGGAACGTTTTGGAAAGGAGCGCCAAGGGGTCAAAACCCTCAGGCGTTTCGCTTTTCGTAACGGCGGAGTATACTATTGGCAACGCATGAATAGCGCGCCAAGGTCTGACACAAAAAGGGACTAGCCCCACTCTCTTCTTGTTCACCCTCCGCTGATTCACCGTGTTATAAATTGAAGAGTAGGGAGTCCGTTCATTTATGTCACCCACGTTTACCTCCATCCTCGCGCGTCCAAGCGACCGCAACCGACCCAGCCGCACCCAGCACCAAGTCACCTGCAGTCAATGCGGCACGTCCACCACCGTCCCCTTCCGTCCCAGTCAGGGCAAGCCCGTTTACTGCCAAGCCTGCTTCCAATCACGCCGTCAGAACACTCCGGACCGCGGCAAGCAGAACCGCTCTGGTCACGCGCCCCAGTCCACGCCGTTTCGGAGCAACCTTATGGGGTCAAGCCGCGACCCTCACGCCAAGCCGTTTCAGAGCAGTCTGATGGGGACAGGGCGCGACCGACAACCCGTGCCGTCACGGAGCAACGCGAACGGCGCGGCGCGCGATCCTCAGGCCAGGCGCAACTCGAATGGCGCCGCGCGTGACCCTCAGGTCAGGCAACCACGCAGCAACGCGAATGGCGCCGCGCGCAACCGATCGCCCCAACGGCCTAACCCTCGTCCGACTCGCACTGAGCCCGCGAAAGCCGTTAACACCGCCCCCGAGATATGGACCGTCGGGAGCGCCTTCTCCGACATGCCGCTGAAGCCGGCCACCAAGGCCACGATCGCCAGGATGGGCATAACGGAGCCCACTCCGATTCAGGACAAGGCCATCCCGCACCTGATGGCGGGGCGAGACCTGATTGGGCAGGCGCGCACGGGGTCCGGGAAGACGCTGGCATTCGCGGCACCGCTTGTGGAGCGTTGCGACCCGCCGGTGCGGCGCGTGCAGGCGCTCGTGCTCGTACCGACGCGAGAGCTCGCCATCCAAGTTGCCGGCGTCGTCGAGGCGCTAGCCTCGGCGCACAATCTGCGCACGACGCTCCTCTACGGCGGACGGTCGTTGGGGCCGGAGTACATCGCGCTGAGGCGCGGGGCGCAAATCGTCATCGGCACACCGGGCCGGACGCTGGACCACCTGCGGCAGGAGACACTCGACCTGAGCGCAGTGCGTTTCCTCGTGCTGGACGAGGCCGATGAGATGCTCGACCGGGGGTTCGCCCGCGATGTCGAGGCCATCATGGCGGGGACGCCCAAGGGACGGCAGACGGCGCTCCTCTCGGCAACGATGCCGGGGTGGGTCGCGCAGACCGCCGCCAAGCACCTGAAGCAGCCCGCGCGGGTGGAAGTGGACGCGGAGATGCAGGCGCCGCCCACCGTGGAGCACCTTGTCTACTCTATCCAGAAAAGCGAGAAGATGAATGCCCTTCGCACACTGCTCGACCGGCGGGAGGACGCGCCGGTCATCGTATTCGGCAAGACCAAGCACGGCGTCAAGAAGCTAGCGAAGCAGCTTGAAGACTTTGGCTACCCGGTAGGCGCGCTGCAGGGGAACCTCAGCCAGAACGCCCGCGAGCGGGTGATGATAGACTTCCGCTCCGGCGCCGCGTCGATCCTTGTGGCGACGAACGTGGCCGCCAGAGGGCTGGACTTCGATTCCATCGGGCAGGTCATCAACTACGACCTGCCGGACTCCGAGATGCTCTTCACCCACCGGGTCGGACGCACGGGCCGCATGGGCCGCACTGGTGAGGCGATCACGTTCATCACGTCGGAGGAAGAGACCAAGTGGCGCGAGATCGAGCGGGGCCTCGGCCGCCGCTTCACGCGCGAGGCGTGGCCCGCGGGGCGGCAAGCGGCGCCCGCCCGGTAGCCGGGGTTGCCAGACACGCCGTCTCGTGCGGCTGGGTGAAGACGTCGAGGGGCGGCAGCGCCACCATGCCGCCCACCGAGGCGTTGAAGACCACCGTGCAGAACACCCACACGCGGTGGTCTTTGCCAGCCAAGAGGAAGGCGCTCTCGCCCTCTTCCCCGGAGGAGCGCGGCTCGTTCATGAGCGTCTTGTGCCTCTGCTCCAGGGGGGCGTCCTGCGTCAGCCGCCAGCAGGCCACACCCATGCAGCTACGGGCCGTTAGCCCAGCCGGCAGAGCACCGGACTTTTCATCCGGGTGTCCGGGGTTCGATCCCCTGACCGCCCATCACTCGATTCTTGTGTCTTCCCTACTCCATCCCGTACAGCCGCTTGGGATTGTCGACCAGGATTTTGCGCTTCTGCTCCGGCGACAAGTCTTCCCGGGCCTCCAGCTCATGCAGCGACTCAGGATAGCTGTTGTCCCAGTGCGGCCAGTCTGAAGCGTACATGACGCAGTCCTCTCCAATGAGCCGCAACGTCTCCGGCAGCAACCGCTCCTCCGGTTCGCAGGACACGAAGATGTTGGGACTCGCGACGTACTCGCTCGGCTTCTTCTTCAACAAGGGAGCTTCCTGATAGCCGCGGAACTCAAAGTTCTCGTCCATGCGGTCCATCAAGAAGGGCACCCAGGTGCATCCGGCCTCCAAGTACGCGATCTTCAGGTCCGGGAACTTCTCCGGCACCCCTTCCATGACCATGCTGACCATGTGGCGCATTTGCGCCCCCGGATGCGCCAACGTATGGCTCTGGATGAACCGGTCTACGAGGTACTCCTCAAACCCACGGCCTCGCAGCGAGCCACCCGCATGGAGCCCCACCATCGTGCCCAATCGCTGGGCTTCCCGGTAGAGGGGGTCGAACTTGGGATCCCCGAGGAGCCAAGGGCCGTCAGTGGCCAGCATTGCGCCCACCATGTGCAGCTCGGTGACGGCGCGACGGAGCTCCTTGACAGCCTCATCGACGTCCTGCAGGGGCAGGATAGCCACCGCGTGCAGGCGAGGGCTCACCTTCAGGAACTCTTCCGACATGAAATTGTTGTAGGCGCGGCAAAAGGCCGCCGCAAAGTCCGGCTCCCGGATGAAACCCACGCCAAGGCCGGCGGTGGGGAAGAGCACGGTCTTGTCGAGACCGCCTTGATCCATGACCTCCAGCCACACCTGGGCGGTGGTGTCCATGAATTGCGGTATTGCGCCGTTCATACTGCGATCAAAGCTGTCGCCGCCCGCAGCAAGCGTCTGGCGCTGGTCATAGGGCGGCTCAATGTAGCGGCGGAAGGCGTCGCCCTCAAAGACATGCCCGTCCGCGTCTATGTAGCCTTTGTTTGCCACCATGACTCTTCTCCTTCCTCCCGGATGCCCAGCGCCGCCCTTTCATGGGCTCGCCCGCCGTATTGTACTCCCCGCGAAGCCTGCGGAGTGTGATGCAGCCGCGAGAATGGCAAGTGGTCCACGGACTTCCTGTCCACAATGGCCCGCGCCGCGAAGCATGACGGCGGCATGGCCTCACACCCGAGAGGCTAGATCTCCACGGGGTGGCCGCTTTCCATCCATTCCGCATAGGAGCCGTCGTAGAGGCGTACGTTGTAGCCGACTTGCCGCATGGACAGGTATGCGAGCGATGCCCGGATGCCGCTTCGGCAGTAGGCGA
The DNA here is from genome assembly GCA_026713825.1 of Chloroflexota bacterium. NCBI lineage: Bacteria > Bacillati > Chloroflexota > Chloroflexota bacterium. The sequence continues at coordinate 22,744 of JAPONS010000021.1, forward strand.
CCACAGAATCCGACGGCATGATGCCCGCGGCTGCAAGGCGGCTGTGCAACAGGTCTGGATGGATAAGGAGCTTCCCCTCAGCGCCAGCCATTTCCGAATGCGGGACGTTGACGGCGCCGGGGATGTGGCCGGGACGAGGGTCCGCTTCGGTTTGGCCGAAGAACTCCTCAGGGGTGCGTGTGTCCAGGAGCTTCGTCTCACCGGGGCTGGCCGCGTCATCGATTGTGGCCCGCACTGACGGGTCCAGGCGCGACGAGAGGGACCTGGGCCCTGCCGCTACGGGGCGGTAGAGGACCTCCCGGCCCTGGTCCTTCCAAGCGTCGAAGTAGAGGTCCATCACGTGAACGTCGGTGCGGTCCAGATATTCCAGCACCCACGCCGCCATGGCGGCGTTGCGGCCGTCGTGGTGGTCGTAGAGGATTGGAGTTATGTCATCACCCAAGCCTGCGCCGCCGAATACGGCGGCAAGCTGCTCCGGCGGGCCGAGACGACCATCAGGGCCCTGCAGCTTCTTGTAAGGGACACTTACGGCCCCTCGCAGATGGCCCATCAGGTAGCGCATGGCCGACCGGGGGTCGATTATCAGGCATCCCGGCTGCTCGATGTGGTCAGAGACCCAGTCCGCAGAAACGAAGGTGACCATCAACCAACCATTTCAAAGTCGGTCTCGACTGAGGTTGGGTTCGCAACGGACTGGGTGACGGGGGAGCCCTCGACGGCCAAACGCCAAATCTCGCGCAGGGTTTGCTCGTCGGCGTCTGCGCGTACGAAGCACTTGGCCGAAATCTGCCCATAGCCGGGATTACCCTCGTCCTCGACGCCAGCCCACTTGCGAATGTTGTCGAAGTACCCCTCGACGGCAATCTCGAGGTCGCGAATGCGGACGCCCTGCTTGGTGGCGTTGACCACGAAGCCGACGGTCATGCAGCTTCCGATGGCCGACAGCAGTTGCTCGTGGGCGCTGGCGGCGGCGTCAGTGGCGGTCAGGTCGCCGGGCTCGTCCATCTCGACCTGATGGTTGCGCATGTAGGCCTTCGCCCGCATGCCGTCCTGCCAGACCACCCGTGACTTCCACGGCCCGGTCACCGCCTGGAAGACCTCGGGGTCCCGAAAGGAATCGAGGACTTCAGCCAGCTTCTCCTGGGGCAGTCCGTTGAGGTTTCTCTCCTCGGTCATATCCAACTCCTTTGCATGCCCATCTCAAACATTTGGGCGACGACTCTGAACCCTGTCGCTATCGATATTCTGCCCTGATCTGTTCGGCGGCCTGGGTGATAACCTGCATCTTCTTGATGGCCATCTCAGTGGTGTTGACGTTCCTCTCGGCGAAGGTGCCGAAACCGCAGTCGGGGTTGAGGTAGATCTTGTCTGGGTCGAAGTACTGCAGGAGCTCCTTGACCCTGACGATGATCTCCTCCGGCGACTCGATGTCGTCAGCACGGGGATTCACCACTCCGAGGCCCATTTCCCACTCGTTGCGGTACTCCTTGAAGACGTCCATTTCGCCGGCCCTAGGTGTGGCGCATTCCAAGACGAGCTGGTCGATGTTCATCTGGGCAAGGTAGGGAAGCATGGGCCCGTAGTTGCCGGTGAGGAGGACGTTCTCCTTCTTGCTCCAGTTGCCGCGGCAGATGTGGACCCCTGTCCTGATGCCGGTGATCCCATCCAGCGTCTCGTTCATCAGCCGCACCGCGAACTCCAGCTCATCAGTGGGGTCACGGCGATTGGGCAGGGCGGCGCACATGAACGTCTCGGTGCTCTCCTCGCCGAACACCACCTGGCTAAGGATTGGCTCGTCGAGCTGGACGAAGTCACAGCCCAAGTCGCGCAGGGCGATGATCTCCTCCCGCAGGATGGCCACCACGTCGGCGGCGAGGTCTTCGGGGGTTGGGTAGACGGCGTCTGAGAGACCCTCGAACCAGCTGGAGCGTGTCAGCATGTAGGGTCCGGGCAGGGGAATCTTGATCTGGCGGTCCGTGTGCTCCTTCAGGAAGGCGAATTCGTCGAGGGCAAGGCCCTCCCGCGTTCCGAGCCGGTCCACGGCAATGGGGCTCTTGATAGCGAAGGCCGGCACGTCGAGGGCGCGCAGCATCTCTTCCATCCGGGCCCGGTCATGGGAATAGTCCATCACTTCCGAGACCTTCATGAGTCGCATACCAGTCAGCTTGTCCACAGCGAAGGAATAGAAGTTGTCCCGGCGCAGCTCGCCGTCGCTGATGATGTCGACGCCGGCCGCTTCCTGCGCCCGGATGCAGGCCAGCACCTCTGCGTCTGCGAGGGCGTTGAACTCGGCGAGGGTGATCTCGCCAGCTTCCTTGCGTCGCAGAGCACGGACGAGCTCCGTTGAGCGGGGCCAACTCCCTACGACAGTTACGGGAAACAAAGGGGTCTGCGACATGCACAATCCTCCACTATTCGAGCGCCATGAGTGGTCGCTGCTTACCCTTGGGGCAGGAGTAGTTTATATCAGCGAGCGAGCCTGTACAATTCGGAGACCGTACGGCGCAAGCGGAGGAGGCGGCCGCCTGCATCAAGGGGAGACGGGAGTGGCCACATTCCTGCGGCCCCTTCCCTTCACGAACTTTGCCAGCTGGCTGATGTCATGGCCCGGAGTACAACTCCGTGTCCGGGTGGAACTGGTACCAGCCGAACCAGAACGACATATGCGTGGGTATGCGGGCAAGCTTCTTCGATTCGTCGGCCTCGTTGACGAGATACTCCTCGGTCACGCGCCAAGTCACGCCGTCGGCGCCTACGACCGAAGACGGCAGGACAAGGCTGGCAGCCTCGCCCGGCGGGAGCTCAAACGACTTGCCGCCGCGGTAGTAGACCCTTGCGCCCTCGCTACCGGCCGAGCCCAGCACCAGAATGTCCTCGCCGCCTACGACGTCGTTGATGATGCGGGCCACGCGCAAGGCATCGGAGGCGTAGGCCTTGTAGCTGTCGTTGAGTTGGACGCCCAGGACGATGTCCTTCGTTGCAAGCCCGTCGTTCCGGTCGGGGACCGGGAACATCGTCTCGGGGTCGGTGAAGTAGGCGAAGTAGATGGCCTCCGGGTCGTCCTCCGGCGCGTAGAAATCGGCGGAGTAAACGCCCGTGGACTGGGCGAGCACCGTGGTGTCGGGATGGAGGGCGAGCCACTCTTCCCATGTGGTGAGCATAACCGGGAAGAAGTCGAGTTTGATGCCGGAGTTCCATAACGGGCCTATGACGGGCTCGCTGGTGAGCTGATTCCAGAGCGAGTTGGTCAGCCGGTCGTACATGACTTTGTTGCTGCGGTACAGCATGCCCGAGGTGCCGAAGGTTGTTGGCTCTCCGTTGATTTTGGCGGAATACACGATTCCGGTTCCGCAGAGCGTTCAGTAGGCAAGGGATATGGGTTCGCCCCCCAATATGTCGTTGGCCATCTCGTGAGCGTTCACAATGCGGAGGGGGTACGCCCTGTGCTTGCCATTTATGGACACGCCAAATACGCGGTCGCTCGGCAGCAGATAGTCCTGGTCGTCCGCGGCGACGACCGGAGCCTGTTCCAAAGGCGGGATGCCGTCGGGCCGGACGCCTCCCCACGCAATCTCGGCGACGTTAATTCGTGAGCCTTGCCCTGCAGGGGACAGGAATTCACCGAACCTGTAGTCGATCAGGTTCATCAGGTCTACCTTCCACGCCACATAGCCCTCTGGCGGCAGGTATTCATCGCCGTTCCTGCCGAGCCACTCCATCCACTCAAACCAACCCCGCGAGTAGGCTTCAAGATCCTCCCCTGTGATTTCCTTAAGGGCATCCTTGGTGTCCAGCACCAGCTCCCAGTTACCAAAGAAGCGGAGCATCTCTATCATCACGGGGACCATCGATTTATCGCTGTTGGCGACTGCCAGTTCCAGAGCCTCATGGGATTTCGCGGGCTGGCTACCAAAGCCAGAGAATAGCCGGTACATGTTCTCGGTGGAGTCGTAGGGCCCCGCGGGCTCCGGGGCAGAAGCCTCGGCAGTCGGTGCGGCCCGCACAGGCGCCGCGGCCTCCGCCGGCACTGCCGTCGGGGTGACCTCGATTTCCGGGAATGGCTCCTCACCAGAGCATGCCACGGCTACAGCGGCCATGGACGCTGCCGCCAGCAGTGCAAGACGACGCAACAGCCTGTTCACTGGAATCCTTCCCGGGGATGCACCGACCCGCCCCTGATAGTTGCACTACCAGCCATCTTACACCTATACGAGTGGGCAAGGCGAAACGATGCAATGAAGGGCCATGCGAGGTCATGTTCACTGGCGTCAGACTGCATGGCGCGCCGGTCGGTCCATCGACCACAGCGTTGGCTTCGATGACGGCGCATCGGTTGCCGTCCGCCTACGTGCGTGCTACCTTGCCGCCTATGCAAGCAACGGCCGTCATCGAAGCCACTGACCTCTCGTTCAGCTACGGCGCACGGCAGGTCTTGAGCGGGCTCTCCCTGTCCGTGCTGGAGGGCGAGGTCTTTGGCGTGCTGGGCGCCAACGGCTCAGGCAAGACCACGCTCATGCGCATGATGGTGGGCCTGTTGAGCGCCAACGGCGGCACGCTCACTGTCAACGGAGACACCCCCTCGTCGCGACAGGCGGCGCAGGTCGGCTATATGCCGCAGCTCAGCGCCCTCTACCAGGAGTTGTCCGTCCAGGAAAACGTCAACTTCTTTGCGCGGATGTACGGGATGTCCGACCGCCGCGTGCGCGCTGAGGCCGTCGACGAGGCAATCAGCATTGTGGATTTGGCCGAACGCAGCGGCGACACCATCCTGAACCTCAGCGGCGGCATGCGTCAGCGCGTCAGCCTGGCCATCGCGCTGGTCCACCGGCCCTCCCTGCTGCTGCTGGACGAACCGACCATCGGACTCGACCCCGACCTGCGTGCAGCGTTCTGGGAGCGTTTCAGACGCATGGCCGATGGCGGCACTACCATCCTGATATCCAGCCACACGATGGACGACGCCGCCCACTGCGACCGGCTTGCCTTTCTCCGGGACGGCGGGGTGATCGCCATGGACACGCCGTCGGCGCTCCGAGCCGCCACCGGACGCACTGACGCATCCCTTGAGGACGCGTTCATTCACTTCCTGCGAATGTCGGACGAGTGATGTCTAGCGACCGCGTGCTGGCCATCACCGAGCGAATCGTCCGTCAGATACTGCGCGACCGGCGGTCCATCGGGCTGCTCATTGTCGGGCCACTCATCGTTATGTCACTTGTGGGCTTCAGCCTCTACGAGCAGCGCGAGATCCTCGACAGGGTCGCTCCCGGCCTGCTCGCGGTCTTTGTCATGTTCTTCACCTTCATCCTCACCGGCGTCGGTTTCCTACGAGAGCGCGCGCAGGGCACGCTGGAACGCCTGCAGACGACCCTGGTGGGCAGCTTCGACATCATGCTCGGCTACATGCTGGGATTCCTCATCTTTGCTGTGGTGCAGACTGTTGTGATCTTCTCGTTCACCATCTTTGCGCTGGACGTTCAGTACAAGGGCAGCCTCTGGGAGATCAGCGCCGTCCTGTTGCTCGTGGTCACCGTCGCGGTCAGCCTTGGCATCTTCATCTCCAGCTTCGCCAACAACGAGTTCCAGGTCGTCCAGTTCATCCCCATCGTCCTTGCGCCGCAAATATTCCTGTCGGGCGTCATCATTCCCGTGGAGCAGATGCCGGAGGTGTTCGAATGGCTGTCTGTCATCCTGCCCCTCACCTACGCAGTGGACGCCCTGCACGAGATCATGCTGCGGGGGTCAGACCTTGCGGGAGTGTGGGGGGATCTTGCGGCCCTCGCGGCCTTTTCGGCGGCGCTCCTGGCGGCTGCGGTCGCCACCCTGCGGCGGTAGCCGTTTCAGCCTCACCTTGTCCGCGCACACTGCCGGTGCTACCATCCCGCAGCCAAAACTGCCTTCCACATGACGTGCATTGCCTGCCAGTGGGGATGATGAGGAGGATATGGTTTGGAACTCCATGAGGCCCTCTTTGCCGTAGGCATGCTCATTGTCGCCGCCAAGCTGCTGGAGGGCATCTTCAAACGCTTCGGGCTGAACGCCATCTTCGCCTACGCTGTGGCAGGCGTCATCCTCGGCCCCGTCACCGGCCTTGTCCACACCGGACCGAGCGTGGAACTCATCCTCGGCATCGGCATCTTCATGTTCTTTTTCCTGATTGGGTTGGAGGAGCTGGACATCACCGGATTCGTTGCCGCCATTCGCGGCCGGATCTTCTTCACCGCCGTCCTCGCCGTGACGCTTTCGATGCTTGCCTCCCTCTCGGTGACGACAGACGTATTCATTGACCTGCAGCTCGGGCTCAGCTTCACGCAGGCACTGGGGCTCGCAGGGGTGTTGTCGCTTTCCAGCCTCGGAGTGGTCGCGAAGGCGCTGATCGACGAGGGGCGCCTACGCGAGCCCGTCGGTGTTCAAATCTTCACGTCAGTCATCATCGTCGAGCTCATCGCCCTCTTCGTGGTTGGCTTCGCCATCAGTGAGCATTTTTCGTCATCGTCACACGAGGGCATCGAGGCGATGACGGTGGTCCGCATTGTCGCCGAGATCATCGGATTCGGGATCGTGACGTGGTTTGTGGCCAGCAAGCTGGTGCCACGGGCCCTCGGGCTGTTGCAGCGGATTCTCCGCGTGCCCCAGTTCGCTTTCGGCATGCTCCTTGGCGGCCTTTTCCTCGTCGTCGTGATCGCCGAGGAGGTTGGGCTGCACGGCTCACTGGGCGCGCTCCTCTTCGGTGCGGCCCTCTCCTTCCTGCCGCACCAGACGCGGCGCGACATCATGCCCGGCATGCGAGGCGCCGCCGAGGGGTTTTTTGTACCCCTCTTCTTCGCGTCCGCGGGTCTCCACTTCAACCTCGATTTCGTCAAGCTGCCACTGGAGACCATCCTGATACTCGCCCTCGTCCCCCTGGCCGGCAAGGTGGGCGCGTCTTTCCTCAGCGCTTACGTCACACGGGTCAACGCGCCCTTTGCCACGGCGGTTGGCCTGACGGCGAAGGGCGTGGCGGAGATTGCCCTACTCCTCGTCATGCTGCACTCGGAGGCCATCAGCAAGGACATCTTCTCCCTGCTGGTGCTGGTCATGCTGGCCTACATCTTGCTGACGCCCATGGGGATCGGCTTCGCGCTGCGGCGGATGGCGCGCTCGACGGGCAAGATCTCGCCCGACCGGCTCCCGCCGTCGTTCGAGCGCTTCGTGCTGGACGAGATCCGGGTGCGCGACCTCCTGGACCCATATCGCCCTCATCCGGAGGCATCGCAGACAGTCAAGTCCTTTGCGGAGGACTGGCTGCTGCAGGACCAGCACGACTATGTCGTGATCGACCACGACAAGCTGGCCGGCATCGTGTCGGTGAGCATGCTCCGGTACCTGCCCCACAGCGAGTGGGACCACACGCCGCTGAGCCAGATGCTTCGACAGCAGACGCCGACCGCCTATACCGACGACTACCTAGAGGATGCCCTGCAGCGCATGTCGGAGAACGCCCTCTCCGTCCTCCCCGTCGTCGACTCCGACACCGGGGCGTTGAAGGGCTCCATCTCCAGTCACGAAATCCTGGAGATGCTGGTCTTCAGCGCGAGGGGGGAGTAGCCCTTAACTCCCCCTCACGGCATTCGCCATGCCTGAGTTGGAGGCATCATTAGTGTAATGGGGGATCAGGGATGACCGATGGGGGAACCCACCCAATTGACGGAAGGCCCCTAGTACACGCGGAGACGCGGGCGGAATGGCGCACGTGGCTGGAGGAGAACCACGACGACGCGAATGGCGTCTGGCTTGTTTCGTGGAAGAAAGCAGCCGGAAGGCCCTTCATCCCGTACCCGGATTCGGTGGATGAAGCGCTCTGCTTTGGCTGGGTGGACTCCAGGCCGAACAGGCTGGACGACGAGCGCGCCATGCGGCTCTTCACGCCCAGGAACGTCAAGAGTCCGTGGTCGCGCATCAACAAGGGGAAGGTGGAGCGGTTGACGGCGGAGGGCCGGATGGCGCCGGCGGGACTCAGGGCGGTGGAAGCGGCGAAGGAGAACGGCGCGTGGGACATCTATGACGAGGTAGAAGACCTCGTCATCCCGCATGACCTAGCTTCCGCACTGGCTGAGGATCCGGAGGCTGACGCCTGCTTTCAGCGATTCCCGGGATCGTCCAGGAAGAACATCCTGTGGTGGATCAAGTCGGCGAGGAAGCCGGAGACGCGGTCACAGCGAGTGTCGGAGACTGTTCGGCTCGCGAGGGAGAACCGCATGGCGAATCATCCCGTCGGCCGGGACGCCGGCCCAACGCGCCGATAATGCGCGAACAAGGAGCGGCGGGGCCACGCAGGTCTTCCGCGACCCCGTACAATCGGCAGCGATGGGCGGCTTCTGCGTCCGCGGGAACTCCGTTCCCTACGCCCCCGGCGCGCGGTAGTTCACGGACATCTTCCCGGCTTCATCCATTGTCTCCGGCGACAGGAGGACTGTCACCCGCATGGTGATCGCGCCCGCCGCGGCCACGTTCATCGACACCGCGGCCGCCGCCGTCTCATCCGGCAGGTCCGCAATGATGTACAGGTCGTCCGCCCCAAATCCGTAATAGAACGATTCCATCTTGCCGCCCACTGCCGCAAACATCTGCTCGAACATCGCCCGGCGGCCGGTCCCTCCCTCTTTCAACACCCCGGCTATGCCGGAGGGCGTGTAGTCTGCGGTGAACAGGTACTTTGGCATGGACATCCTCCGCTTCTGTGATGGCCCAAGGCTAGCAGCCTCTTCCGGCAGCGGTCAACATGTTCGCGTGTTGCCGCTCGTCGCCTGCTACAGGGATGCACGTTATGGCATGGCGGGTGGCGTGGTCAGCGGCGCTCCCCTACTTCGCGTTCACCCGGTCATACAACTCCACCACCTCGCCGGGCGGCCGAGGCGTCAGGAGGGTCACGGCGATAGACGCCGCCATCGAGATGGCGAAGGAGGGCGTGGCGGGCGCGATGTCCCACCCCCCGCCCGGGCCGCCGCCGGCGAACTGCCACAGCGTCGCCGCCAGCGTCCCGATCACGACGGCCGTCCCCGCGC
>JAPONS010000022.1 GCA_026713825.1 Chloroflexota bacterium
CCCCGACAAGCGGAACCCCCCGCGCCCCCTACCCCGCGACGTCCCCACCCAACCCCCGGCGGTACACCCGGATCAACCCCTGCTGCCGACGAGCGCTCCGCCGAAGCTCCTTCCCCTCGCCCCCCAGCAACCGAGCCGCCTCCGCCGTCACCGAGTTCTCCTGCAGCGACGGCCACGCCCGGTACAACCCCAGCGCCGCCGCCGCTATCCCGGCGTCCCGCACCACGTTCCCCCACGCCCGAGCGAACGGAAGCACAACGTTCACCGCCAGGTCCGACGCCCGGTCCGCCCCCACCAGCGCCCCACCCGGCCCATCCCCCGCAACCGTCAGCCCCGCGCGCACCTCCGCCACCGAGCCCGTAGCCACCAGCGTCGCCGCCCACCCCGCCAGCCCCGCATCCCACGCGCGGTCCAGCAGCGCAGCCATCCCCATCAGCCGCCGCGACGGGTGGTTGCTCGGCCGCACCCGGAAGAGCTTCCACTCCCCCCGCGCCAGCACGGGCTCGACCGCCTGCACGCCCGAATCGCCATCCCCTGATGCCAGTCCGCTAGCCCGAACCAACGCCGACGCCAGCGCATCCCGCCGTCCACCGTCCGGCACGCCCCGCAACGCCCGTTCCAGCGCGCGCAGCGGCATACCCTCCGCCAGCCGCGTCATCGGCCCGCTGTTCCCCCCGTACCCCAGCCCGCCCATCAGCCCCGCGTACAGCGTCTCCGAAGGCTCGGCCTGCCGCAGGGCCCGCGCGAACCCCCGCACCTTCTCGAAGAACCGCGCGTCCCCCTCCCGGTCCAGCGTCCGCCCCAGCCGCGACGCCGACGCCGGCAGCGACGCCAGCGGCAGCGGCCTCGGCGTCGGGGCCTCCCGCCGCGACCGACGCCCCAGCGTCCGCGGAAACAACGACGCCGTCGGCACCCGCCTCCCGGACGCCAGCGTGATCGGCGTGTCCCCGCCGTGCAGCACCATGTGCAGCACGACGCCGTCGTAGCCCCGGTCCGTGTGGTGCCCGTGCGCCTCCCACCCGCCGCGTCGCAGGTGCAGCTCGACGTCGCCGCGCACCACCTCGCCGCCCTCGCGCTGCAGCACCGCGTCCCGGAAGTCCGGCCCCGCCGCCGAGCTTGCCCGGCCCGCGTACAGCACCCGCAGCCGCGACCCGTCGTCGCACTCCAGCGGCGGCAGCGACGCCCCATGGTCGCGCCAGTACTGCGCCAGCGCCCGTTCCAGCACCGGCGGCTGCCGGGGTTGCTCCTTAACGTGCAGCATCGCCGTCGTCTTCGTTTTCGTCTTCGCTCTTGTCGGATGGCGCGTCCGCCGGGGGCGCGCTCGCCCGCTCGCCCTGCACCGACGACTCTGCGACGTAGCTGAAATCAGCCTGCTCCGCCACCATGCTCAGCAGCTTCGCCGACGCCCCGCGAGGCCGGTAGGCGCTGGTCTCCCACTCGCTCACCGTCTGCTGCCGCACCCCAAGCTCCTCCGCCAGCTCCCCCTGCGTCGCCCCCAGGTGCGCCCGCAGCGCCCGCACGGCCTCCGCGTCCCATTCCGGCCTCTTGCGTGACGTCACATTTCCCCCCTAACTCAAAGCTGAGCAGCCCATGCAGTCAGGGAGTATACACGCTACCGTGTAAATCAAATAGGGAGAGTAGTGCTGACGGAGGCGATGTGGCGATGGCGAGGATGTGCCTAGAAGAAAAGCCCCGGGTTCGCGTCCACCGCGATGCTCGGCTACCGCCCCCGCTCGACCGCCGTTCGCGCGGCCCTAGGTGATCCCTGCGGAATGGTCGCGACGGACCATGCGGCGGTCGCGGTTGTCGAAATAGGCGCATTCCGCCAGCAGGTCGCCGTTTGCCCCGCCCGCTTCGGCGATTTCGATGTGCTGGCGCGTCACCGGCTTGTACGGGAAAAGCCCCTTGCTGTACATCTCGACGGGGAGCTCTTGGTCCTGTGCCCGCTGCAGGTCATAGTGTGATTCCGCGTCGACGAAACGCATCACGTAGGCCGCCCGCCTGGGAAGCTCCCCCTCCTCCAGCCTGATGCTGCGATGCACAACCCACTTGTTGAACACCAGCACGTCGCCGGGCTGGAAATCGTCCTCGACCTGATGCGTCTCGAGAATGGAGGCCATCGTCGGTGAGTTGAAGAGCCCGTTCCGCAGGCCAAAGTACTCCTGTACGCTCGTCCGGATGCCGGCCTGCTCCTTGGCCCTGATCGTCGAGACAACCGCTGGCTCCACTTGGTCGTAGGCGAACTCGCCGGAGATGACGTGCTGGGGTACGTACGCCATGCCGCCCCGCTGCCCCTTTGTGTCCACCGGCTGCAGTGGCGCCCACAACGTGCATGCAAACTCCTCCCCGAACTGAAAGCCGAAACTCTGTCCCCCAATGTGCCACGGAAACCCCTCGCTCACGGTTTGTTCGATTTCGAAGCACAGTTCGAAGGTGAGAAAGAGGTCGCGTTCCACCAGGTCCGTCATGGCCTGCCGGAAGTAGGGACGCGCCATCAGTTCGTAGATGTCGTTCTTGTCGCTCTCAAAGTCATACTGTGCGCGGCTGAAAATGGATCTGGTCGCGGAGCTCCGGATGTCCCGGTTCATTTCCCCCGCGACTCTGTCAAGCAGAGTATCGACGACGGCGGCGTTTAAAAATCCGTCCAACTTGACGAATCCGTCACGCTGGAACTGCATCTTGTGCTCGGGAGTGATGCGGAACTCATTGTCAAAAAGATGTGCCTGCATGGCTTATTCCCCCCGTCTCGTGTACTTGGGGTACAACATACATATGGCCATTACAATCACGACGCGGATCTCTGTCAATGTCTGTCCGGGCCCTGCTCCCTGTTAGAAGAACAACCCCGGGTTCGCGTCCACCGCGATGCTCGGCTGCAGCCCCCGCGCCACGCCATGGCATGCCGCAGCCGCGATCATCGCGCCGTTGTCCGTGCAGAGCGCCGGCCGCGGGATGAGCACCGGCACGTGCGACCGCGCGCGGATCGTCTCGCGCAGCGACGCGTTCGCCGACACGCCGCCGCCCACCAGGATGCCCCGCGCCTCGCACTGCCGAGCCGCGTCGACGGCCTTCTCGACCAGCACGTCCACCGCCGCCTCTTGGAACCCCGCCGCCAGCGCGCGACGCCGCTCGATGCCGTCGTCGTCCAGCTCCTCCGGCCCGTCCGGCAGCCCCACGCCGACGCCCAGCTCGCGGGCGCGGTGGAGCACGGCCGTCTTCAGGCCGCTGAAGCTGAACTCCAGCGTCCCCCGCATCCACGCCCGCGGCAGCGGCTCGACGCTCGACGCCCCCTGCGCCTCCCGCTGGATCGCCGGCCCGCCGGGGAAGCCGAGCCCCATCACCCGCGCCGCCTTGTCGAAGGCCTCCCCCGCGGCGTCGTCCCGCGTGCCGCCGAGGTGTTGATAGTCGCCGTGGCCCCGCATCAGCACCAGGTCCGTGTGCCCCCCCGACACCAGCAGGCAGACGATGGGGAAGCCGGTGACCTCGTCCGGCGGATCGCCCTCCTCCAGCCACGCGGCGTACATGTGACCCTCCAGGTGGTTCATGCCGTACAGCGGCAGGCCGAGCCCCATCGAGAGCCCCTTCGCGTAGTTGACGCCCACCAGCAGCGACCCGGCCAGCCCCGGCCCCGCCGTCACCGCAACGCCGTCGAGGTCCTCAGGCCTGACGCCGGCCTCGTCGAGCGCCCGGTGGTAGATCGGCGTCATGGCGAGCATGTGCTGGCGCGACGCCACCTCCGGCACCACGCCGCCGTAGCGCGCGTGCACCTCCACCTGCGAGCTGATGACGTTGGAGAGGATGCGCCGCCCGTCGGCGACCACGCTGGCGGCGGTCTCGTCGCAGGAGGTCTCGATGCCGAGCATCAGCATCGGGCTACTCCGAGGACGAAACGAGGATGAGGCCGAGGAAGAGGGCCGAGTTGCTCATCAGCGACGCCAGGCTGTCTGCGGCGGCCCGCGGGCTCGACGATAGGACCGCCTGCAGGCCGTCAAGGTTGGCGGCGGCGCTGATGTCCGACCCGCAGATGAGCACCGTCTCGCCCGGCTGCAGGTCGAGCCGTTCCATGGCGGGCGTCACCTGCGGCAGGTTGCCCAGCGCCGCCGTCATGGTGCCGGGCACCGAGAGCCGCACCCGGCGCACCCCGGCCCGGTCAAGCTGGAAGACGGAAATGTCGGCCACGGCGGTCAGAAAGGCCTCTTCGCCGCGGGTGGCCAGCAACGTAACGCCCACCCCCTCCCCGCCGGCCGCTGAAAGCTCCTGGTGGCAGGCCTGAAAGGCGCCGTTGATCGTCGTGGTGAGAGACATTGCGCCAAGGTTCGTGAGACGCCGCCGCAGGGATGCAAGCGCCGCCTGGCACCGCGCCTCGGGCTCCGGCCCGTCGGACTCGATGAGCGCATGGAACTGCACGGGGGAGCCGCTGCCGCGCCCGGAGAAGGTGGTGTAGAAGGGCGCTGGGTCTGCCAGATGCGCGCCGTAGTGCACGGCCACGGGGATGATGCTCGGGGTCCAGTCCATTGGCAACCTCCGCGGAAGTCCTGATGCCATAGTACGGCGCGCCGTGTGAGGGGGGCAAGTGCCGCGGGCGTTGTCGACGGGCGGTTTTCTACGCGCCCGGACGCCTGCCCGAACCCTCGAACGTGCGCCGGAAGCGCTGCAGGTTCTCCTCGATGGAGACATCCGGCCGGTCCGGGCTGTCGCTCCCCTCGACGTCTGCCACGATGCACCACGGCCCGTCCTCCCGCATCGCCTGGTCGAACGCCTCCTCCAGCCCCTCCAGCGTCGAGACCGCCGCCACCCTCGGGATGCCCGCCCCCCGCGCCACCGCCGCAAGGTCCGTCACGACGGCCGTGTGCGTCGGCTGCCCGCCCGTGCCCGCCCACTGGTGGTTGTCCCACACGATGTGCACCAGGTTCGCCGGCGATTGCCGCGCGATGGTGCCCAGCGATCCGAGGTTCATCAGCAGCGAACCGTCGCCGTCCATGACCACGACCTTCCTGTCCGGCGCCGCCAGCGCGATGCCGAGGCCCACGGAGGAGGTCAGCCCCATCGCCCCCCACATGTACAGGTTTTCGTCGCGGTCATTCAGGTTGTGCAGGTGAAAGGTCGTGCCGCCCAGGTTGGAGACGATGGGCGCGTCGCCCACCCGTTCCAGCACGGCCCTGATGGCGTCAACGCGGAGCATCGCGGCCTCCCGTCAGCAGCGTCGAGAGCAGGTTGGCGACCGGCAGCCTCCCCGCGTACGTCAGCGCGATGCCGCCCGAGATGGTCCGGTCAAGCTCGTCCTCCCGCGTCAGGTGGAAGTACTGCAGCCCCAGCGCGTCGAGGATGCCCGGAATGGCGCGCGCGCCGGGCACCTGCGCCAGGTTGAACTCGCCGGGCCCGCCGCGCATCCCGATGAAGAGCACGAACGGGATGCGGTAGGGGATGTTGAGTGTCGCCAGCGCGTTGACCGTGTTCCCGAAGCCGCTGCTCTGCATGAAGACCGCGCCCCGCCGTCCCGCCGCGTACGCGCCGGAGATGATGCCGATGGCCTCCTCCTCGCGCGTCGTCGGGATCATGTGGAAGAACGGGTCCTCCTCCATCTGCCGCAGCACGCGCCACGTCACCCCGTCCGGCACGTATGCGATGAGGCTGACGTCTGCGTCCTTCAACCCCTGCACAATCTGTTCAACCCAGGCCATGCGCCCTCCAACGCGGCGGAATATAGGTGCGTTGTACGGAAAGTGTCAAGCGAATAAAGCCCCTTCCCCCTCAGGGGGAAGAGCCTGCCCCGTACTCGATACGGGGCTGGGATGGGGGAGCCCCCACACCGAGACTGCGGTGCCCACCGTCGTTCCTGCGTAGGCAGGAACCCCGACAAAGGGCCGCTATTCAACTGAGACAGGAATCCTGTGCCGGGAGCCCCCCGGCTACTGCTGCTCCGGCTCGTCGCCGACCCCGCCCAGCCCCTCCTGCCACACCGCGACGATCTCCCCCTTGCCGATCAGCTCGTCCTGCATGAACCGCACCGCGCTCTGCACCGTTTCCGCCGCCTGCACGTAGCTGGTGTTGATCGTGCAGAACCCGAGCTGCGAGCTCCTGTGCGACTCCTGGTCCGCCACTTCCGCCACTGCCACGTTGTACCGGTCCCGCAGCCGCGTCATCAGCGACTGCACCACGCCCCGCTTGTCCTTGAGCGAGCTCGCGGCAGGAAGGTGCAGCGACACGGTTGCCACAGCAATATTCATGCGTACCTCAACGCGTTGGATGTGCAACGGGAATTCCCGCAACCGCAGGGGCACGCCTTGTGGTTGCTCGTGGCCCCGTCGAAGGTGGTCTCAGAATCAGGATAGGCGGCTCGCCGCCCCCTACCCAAGCAGCTCGTCCACCACCTCTTCCAGCTGCTCCTTGCTGATGGCCCCGCCCCACGTGCGCTGAACGGCGCCGTCGGCGTCGATGAAGACCGTGGTGGGCATCCCCCGCACGCTGTAGTCCATGATGATGCTCCGGTCCTGCGCCTCGCCGACCGGATACGTGAGTTCGATGGTTTCCAGGAACTCCAGCGACTCCGGCCGCTCGCCCAGCAGCGTGAAGGCGCCCACGTCCACGCCGAGCACCATCGCGTCGCTCCCCTCGGCCTGCAGGTCGTCCCAGACCTCCTGGAAGTGGGGCATTTCCGCGCGGCAGGGCGGGCACAGCGGTGCCCAGAAGTTGATGATGACGGGCCGTCCCTCCAGGTCGCTGAGGCTGACCTCCTCGGCCCCGCCGAAGTGCTCGGCGCCCCTGTAGAGCGGCATGGTGAAGTCGGCGGCAAGCTCCGCGTCGGAGCCGCCGTTGCACGCCGCCGCCACCGCAAACATGAGCGCCGCGATGACCGCCAGGGCCGCTGGTCTGTGCATGTGCCGGTTCTCCTTCAAGCGTCAGCGGCCCGCGCTTGTGGGCCGCCGCTACCAGCCGACGGCCGCTCCCGACTTCCGCGGTTCCGACGCGCCGCTGAGCACTCCTGTTTCCGGGTCCCTCGCGATGACCTGCGCCCCGCCGAAGCCGATCCGGCGGTACCCTTCCTGCACCTCGATCTGGTGCCCCCGGGCAGCAAGTCCCTTTGCCACTTCCGGCGAGATTCCCTCTTCTAAGTCTACCACCCCGTCCAGGCCGATGCTGAAGCGCAGCGCGTCCAGCGCGGGCTGCGGCCCCAGCTCGAAGTCCACCATGTTGGAGATGACCTGCAGGTGCCCCTGCGCCTGCTGGAACCCGCCCATGACGCCGTAGGTGAGCCACAGCGCGTCGTCGCGCGTCGCCAGCGCCGGGATGATCGTGTGGAACGGGCGCTTCCCCGGCTCCAGCGCGTTGGCGTGCTCCGGGTCGAGCGAGAAGAGCGCCGCGCGGTTCTGCAGCGCGATCCCCGTCCCCGGCACCACCAGCCCGGAGCCGAAGCCCGCAAACAGGCTGTTGATGAAGGAGCACCCGTTGCCCTCCTTGTCCACGCATGAGAGGTAGACCGTGTCGTGTACCGCAGGGATCTTGCCGAAGGGCACCGTCTCCATCGCCAGCTCCGGCGAGATCATGCGCCGGCGCTCAGCCGCGTACTCCTTGCTCAGGAGCTGGCTTGTCGGCACCATCGCCGCCCGCGGGTCCGCGATGTACTCGAAGCCGTCCGCGAAGGCCAGCCGCGTCGCCTCGATCATGTTGTGGTACGTCTCCAGCGACTGGAACCCCATCTCGCGAATCGGGATGCCCTCGACGATGTTCATCGCCATCAGCGCGATGAGCCCCTGCCCGTTCGGCGGGCACTCCCAGCATGTGACGCCGTGGTAGTCGGTCGAGATCGGCTCGTCCCACGTCGCGTAGTCCGCCGCCAGGTCCTCCGGCGTCATCCACCCGCCGCGCTCCTGCACGTACGCCGCAATCTTGTCGGCGATGGGGCCGCGGTAGAAGGCGTCCGGGCCGCCCTCCGCGATTGCCCGCAGCGTCGCGCCGAGGTTGGGGGAATGGAAGACCTCGCCCTCCAGCGGCGCACGGCCGTTGACGAGGAACTCGTGGCCGGACGGATACCGCGACAGCTTTTCGACGCCCGTCGACCACTGGTACGCGATGACGTCGGTGACTGCGTAGCCCTCCTCGGCGTACTGGATGGCCGGCTGCAGCGCCTCCGAGAGCGGCATCGTGCCGTACTCCCGCAGGATCGTGTCCCAGCCGTTGACCGTGCCCGGCACCGAGACCGACCACGCGCTCCCGTTCGGGATGTGGTCGAGGCCCTGCCGCGTCACGTCCTCGATGGCCGCCGCCGCTGGCGCCCGCCCGCTGGCGTTCAGCGCGACCACGCGTTTCTCCTTCGCGAGCCAGATAAGCGAGAAGAGGTCGCCGCCCACGCCCGTCGACATCGGCTCCAGCACGTTCAGCGCCGCCGCCGTCGCCACCGCCGCGTCGACGGCGTTGCCGCCGTTCATCAGCATCCGCAGCCCGGCCATGGCAGCCAGTGGCTGGCTGGTAGCCACCATGCCGTTCTTGGCATGCACAGTGGACCGTCGTGAGTTGAAATACATGGCTCCCTCCTTAGTGGCCGTTGGCGTGGCGTCAGTATAACGCGTTCCGAAGGGATGCCAAGACTAGGGTCTGCAGAACGTCAGTGGCCGGGTCGCGCACGACGGGTCGAGGCCGCGCCCGCTAGGCTGACCCACTCTCGGCCAGCGTAAGCATGCGGTTGACGAAGCGGTGCACCGTGGGGCGGTCCACTCCAAGCTCATAGTCCTGCATTTCGTCATGGTAGAAGTTCCTGTGAAACTTCTCCGCAATGCCGAAGCCCGCTGTCAACCGGTCGTCACCCGTCTCCTGCTCAAGTCGGGCCACGACATTGCTCAGGGCGCGATGGCTCCGGCACGGCCAGTCTCGCTGGGAAGCGACCGCCATCACCGCGTGCGACGCGGCCCCCCACAGCTTCTCCGAAGCCTGCAGGTGGTCGCCCGAGGCAAACTCCTGGTCGGATGCATCAAGGAAGTCGCGAGCAGTCTGGATGTGGTCCTCGTGTTCCATGAATCTAATTCCAAGCCTATTGTCAGTGTTTTGGCAATCCAGCCAATGGATAGTGTAGCAGCTAATCACTGTTTAGGGCAGTGGTGCGGTAATGTGGTCCGTTCCGTGGCCGAATTAAGCTGGCAGGCAATCCTACCGCCCCGCCGCCGCCAGCGTCTTCGCGCCCAGCAGCTTGGCGCACGCGTACACCGCCGAGGTGGTCGGCATCGGCACCCCCACCAGCCTCCCCAGCTCCAGCACGACCCCCACCAGCCCGCCGATCTCGATCGGCCGCGCCAGCTCGACGTCCTGCAGCATTGAGGTCTTGTGGTCGCCCACCTTCTCCGCCCCCGCCATGCGCTGGTCGACGCTGATGGGGATCTCGACGCCCAGCGCCGTCGCGACGGAGTACGCCTCTCCCATCATCGCCCGGGCAACCCCCGCGGCGTCCGGGTCCTGCGCGATCTCCGCCATGCCCGCCTGCGTGAGCGCGCTGATCGGGTTGAACGCGAGGTTGCCCATCAGCTTGACCCATATCTCCTGCCGGATGTTGGCGCGCACCGGCGCCCGCAGCCCCGCGCTCCCCAGCGCCGCCGAGATCTCCTTGGCCCGCTCCGACGTCGTGCCGTCCAGCTCGCCGAGCGAGAACCGGTTCCCCTCCTCGTGCTCGATGACCCCCGGCTCCACGATGGTCGCGGCCGGGTACACCACGCAGCCGACGATGCTCTCGGCGGGCACGTGCTCCGTGATGACGCCCCCCGGGTCGACGCTCTCCAGCCGCGTGCCCTCCCACGCGCCGCCGTGCCGCTGGAAGTACCACCACGGGATGCCGTTCTGCGCCGGCAGCACCACGGTGTCCGGCCCCAGCAGCGGCCTCAGCAGCGGCGCGATGGCCGTCAGCCCGTGTGCCTTCACGGCCAGCACCACCACGTCGGCGTGGCCCACCTCGGCCGCGTCGCTGGTGGCGAAGACGCTGGCGGAAAAGTCCCCGTCGGGGCTGCGCACCACGACGCCCCGCTCCTGCATCGCCGCCAGGTGCGGCCCCCGCGCGATGAGCGCGACGTCCTGCCCCGCGACGCTCAGCTTGGCGCCCATGTACGCCCCAATGGCCCCGGCGCCGTAGATAGCAAACTTCATGACATCCTTTCCAACTGCCTCAATGCCACCCCCACCCCCGCATCGTCATTCCTGCGAAGGCAGGAATCCAGAGGGGCTGGGGGAGGGGCCCGCCGGCGCCGCAACACCCGCCCGTCTCCCACCGTCGTTCCGGCGGAGGCAGGACCCCCGACGACCAGCGCCCATTCGCCTGAGCCTCTCCCCAACCTCCATCCTGGCGAATGCATGCCCCGTACCCCGATACGGGGCCGGTATCCAGGGGAGGAGGGCGGGGGCCGCCAGTGCTAAAGGACCTCGCAAGCTGGCCCCCGCGCGACCTCCCACCGTCGTTCCCGCGAAGCTTGCCCCGTACCGCGATACGGGGGCGGAAACCCAGGGCAGCGACGCGCCCCTTCGCGCCAACCCCTAACCCCCGAAAGAGCGACCCCCCGCCCAGCAAAAGAGGCGAAGCCTCCCTCCTACTTGGAGAACATCTCTGTCAGGAAGCGGCGCTGGATCTTCCCCGTCGGGCCGCGCGGGATCTCCTCCATCACGTGGATGACCCGCGGGCACTTGTAGTCCGCCAGCTTCGTCCGGCAGAACGCCACCAGCTCCTGCGGCGTCACCTCGCCGTTGAGCACCACCGCCGCCGAGGCCTCCTCGCCGTGCGTCTGGTGCGCTACCCCGAAGGCGACCGCCTCCGCCACCGCCGGGTGGTCCAGCAGCGCGTTGTCGATCTCCAGCGGCGAGATCTTCTCCCCGCTCCGATTGATCATCTCCTTCAGCCGCCCCGTCAGCGTCAGGTACCCCTCGCCGTCCAGCATCCCCTCGTCGCCCGTGCGGAACCAGCCGTTGGTGAACGACGTCGCATTGGCCTCCGGGTTGTTCTCGTAGCCCGAGATCACGTTCTCGCCGCGAATGACCACCTCGCCCCGCTCCCCGGCGATGAGCAGCGTGCCCTCCTCGTCCATGATCGCGACCTCGACCCCCGTCCCCGGCCCGACCGCCCCCGGCAGCCGGTTCCCCGGCGGCAGCGGGTTCGACGCCATCTGGTGCGCCGCCTCCGTCATCCCGTACGCCTCCAGCACCGGCACCCTGAACTGCTGCTCCAACTCGTCCATCACCACCGGCGGCAGCGCCGCGCTGCAGCTCCGGATGAACCGCAGCGTCTCCGGCACCTCCGGCTTCGTGCTCCGCGCCCGCGCCAGCAGCGCCTGGTGCATCGTCGGCACCGCCGAGTACCACGTGACGCTGTGCTCCTTCACCACCGGCCAGAAGTTCAGCGGGTTGAAGCGCGGCGGCGCCACCACCGTCCCGCCCGTCTGCAGCGTCGAGAGCGTCGACGCGACCAGCCCGTGCACGTGGAAGAGCGGCATGACGCACAGCGCCACGTCCTCCTCCGTCAGGTCGTACGTCGCCGCGATGTTCCGCAGCGACGTCGTCAGGTTCCGGTGCGTCAGCGGCACCCGCTTCGGCCGCGACGTCGTCCCGCTCGTGTGCAGCACCAGCGCGACGTCGTCCGTCGCCGGCCACGGCGAGTCGCTCGCGCTCGCCCCGTCCCCCCCGCCCGCCGCGGCGAAGTTCACCTGCCCCGCGTCGTCCATCGTCGCGACGATGTGCAGCGCCCCGGCCGGCGCCACCTCGACGATCGCCTCGCCGCCCTCCGGCCCCGTGATGACCGCCGACGCGTTCGTGTCGTCCAGGTAGAACGCAAACTCGTCGATCTTGTACGCCGCGTTCAGCGGCGCGGCCGTCGCCGCTGCCGTCACCGTCAGGAACGTCACGATCGACTCCAGCCCGTTCGGCAGCACGATCGCCACCCGGTCGTCCTTCCCGATGCCCAGCTCCCGCAGCTGCACCCGCAGCCGGTCCACCTGCGCCCGCAGGTCGTCGTACGTGATCGAGGGCCCGTCGGGGGCCACCAGCGCGGCGTGGTCTCCCGCGCCGTAGTCCAGGACCTCCCGAAGTGTCTGCGCCTGTGTGCCGGTCGCCATGATTGCGTCCTCCGTTCCGTGTTCCTCTCGCCTAGAAGGCGTCAGGGGCCGCGGCTATGGCCGCGAGGTCCTCTCTGGTATACGAGCCCAGGCTCCGAAAGTCAAACTCCGTGTAGTTCTTGATCCACCGCATCACCACCTTGGTCGCCGCCCGGTACCGCGCGACCGTCTCCTCGCGCGACTCCGAGCCCCCGTCCGCCGCGTCCTCCTCCAGCCGCGCGAGGATGTCCTCCTCCTCGCCGAGCAGGATGCGCTTCACCACCTCGAGCGTGTGGACCTCGCCCGTCTCCGCGTCCGCCGCGCCGTGGATCACCCGCTGCCCCGTCTGCGCCGCCGAGATCCGCGCCGTCGCCAGGTCCTCCATCAGCGCCGGGTGCAGCCCCGGCCGGCCCGCCAGGCTGTCGATGCCCTTCGCCCCGCGACCGTTCAGCCACCCCTCGACGTACTCGATCAGCGTCCGCAGGTTCCGGCGCGTCCCCTCCAGCGTGACCTTCCCCTCCGGCCGCACGATCTCGATCGGGTAGTTGTCCGGGTCCATCATCGCCGCCGTCGGCCGCCACCCGCTGTCCGAGACCGTCTTGAACGGCGCCGCCGCCACGCCCATGTGAAAGATGTGCGCCACCCACCCGCGCGAGAAACCCTGCGCGGCCTCCCACTCCTTGTCGGCCCGTATCGATGCCGCCGCCGCCTCGTTCACCGCCTCGTCGCGGCTCGGCAGCGCCGTCGCCATCCCCCCGATCGCCACGCCCCCGTGCTTCAGGCACACGGCCACCAGCCTGCGAAAGATGTTCGACATGAACGCCGTCGTCTTGATGTCCACCCCAAACCGGTCCGGCCACACCATCTCCGGGTCCGCCATCACGTACTCCAGGATGCTCGCCTTCAGGTCCCACCGAGCCGCGTTCAGCCCCGCCGCGTACGGCCCCAGCTGGTGCAGGATCTCCTCCATCTGGAACACCGCCGGCAGCGACTCGATCAGCGGGATCGCCCGGATCGTCGCCGTCCGAAGGTGCTCCAGCCGGAACTGGCTCTCCGCGAAGAAGTGCCGCCAGAACGCCGTCTCCGTCGCCGACTCGATCTTCGGCAGGTAGAAGTAGATGCCCAGCCCCGCCTCCGCCTGCGCCCGCCCCGCGTGGAACAGCGTCAGGCACGCGCCGAGGATCGCCGCCGACACCGGCTTCCCCCCGATCGTCACCTCCGGCTCGTCGAGGTGCAGCCCCCGCTCACGGTGCATGAAGAAGGGGACGCGCCCCTCCTGCACGCTGTAGTCGCGCCCCCGCGCCTCGTCGCGGTACGTCAGCCCGCCCGTCACCGCCAGCACCCGGTTGTGCGCCGCCCGCACCGTGTCGACCAGCCTGTGCCCCGCCGAGTCCTCGTCGTCGTCCAGGTCCCCCTCCGCCCGGACCCCGTCGGCGCCCGGGTTCAGCGCGTTGATGAACATCGGCGTGATCGACACCGGCCCCGTGATCTCGATGCCCGGCCGCCGCAGCTCCTCGGGCACCGGCGGCACCCGCCACGGCTGCGCCGCGTCCCCCGCCGGCGGCAAACTCGGCAGCTCCCCGTCCAGCGCCCGCAACTGCGACTGCGACCGCGCCTCGCGAAACGCGTTCACCCGAGGCCCAAAGGTCCGGTGCATATGCGCGAAGTACGTGCAGAAATCCGGCGTAAACAGCTCCGCCGCACCCTCCACAGGCGCAAACGTCACCCCGCCAACCGTAGGCATACCCCAACCCCCAGAACGTAGCTAGCATCCAACAGGGCTCGCCAACCGCGCCCCTACTCAAGACACCTACACGATTCTATCCGCACCCCGCACCCCGTCAAGCAAACCACCCCCGCCACCCTCGTCGTTCCTGCGAAGGCAGGAACCCCGACACAATACGCACTCCCCACGCGCTCCATACCGTCGAAGGCCAACGAGGAGTCCCTTCCCCCTCAGGGGGAAGGTTAGAGCCTGCCCCGTACTCGATACG
This sequence comes from Chloroflexota bacterium, assembly GCA_026713825.1. Taxonomy (NCBI): domain Bacteria; kingdom Bacillati; phylum Chloroflexota; species Chloroflexota bacterium. The sequence goes on from JAPONS010000022.1 coordinate 14,051, forward strand.
GGGATGGGGGAGTCCCCGCCCATCCCCCAACCCCCGCCGCGCGAAAGCACTCCCGGCACCACTGTCACGCCGACGCAGGACGGAAGTTAGAGGCAGGGCAGAAAGGCGAGGGTGTCCCTAATTCGCTTTAGGGGACGGGCTTGAAGATAGTTGCCATTCAGCATGAATTGAGCACACGTCCACCCTGATCCCGCTGACAGTGACTTTGGCGTCAGATCTGTCCAACGAAACTCGGGCAGCACGCTCTTGACCTGCAAAAGAACAGTTGATTCGAGGTCCGTCGCTGTCAAAGTCACTCAAAGAAGAGTCTTCTAGGGATCGAAAAATCTCACTGGGTATCTCTAGTAGTTGATAGCGGTCGGGAGTCTTGCCGGGTTGCCTGAATGCACGCAGCATCACGATCGCGTCCACAGCATTCCTGAACTCTTTGAAGAGCTCAAGCGTTCTCTCTCGACGTTGTCGGGCCGACCGTACATCCTGAATCCACGCTGCTTCCGTCAGCTTGGAGATAAGAACGAATTCCTCGGAAATGCGCTGAGCGGCGGTAGACTTAAGCGACAATTTCCGGCTAATGCCTTCGCTGTTCGTCACTGTGAGGTCGCTGAATCGATGTGTCGAGGATTCGACCGCTTCGACACTCCAGGCTACCGATTCGCACGCATTAGCAAAGGCGGTCTCAAAGCCGGTCAATCCAAGAGCATCGACAGTTGTGCCGTGATGCACAGAGAGCGCAAGGCCGAAATACTCAATCCAGTCTGGTGTACTCGAAATCCAAGTAGCAGGCCCCTTGGTAATCAAGGAAGGAGGAGAGGATAGGGAATCGACCATACGTGAGACAAATCTGACTGCTGTCTCAGACAGCCCATCTATCCTGGCCTTCAGGTCTTCTCGGTCGCTCATCCTTCGAGCCGCCGCTCGATCATTTTGGTGAATTCCGAGCTCAATTCGATGCCAACCCACTTTCGATCCAAGTCACGAGCAGCGACCAAAGTAGTTCCTGAACCAGCGTACGGATCAAGTACTACATCGCCTGGGCGGCTTGTAATCTGAAGGCATCTATTGGCTAGTTCAATCGGCATGACCGCTGGATGATTTACCCCGTTGGCAAATGATTGCCTTTGCGGATCGGTCGGGATTGACCATGTTGTTCTAAGCCTTCTGTCATTGGGTCCGCGCACGGCATCAATGTTGTAGTAGTAGTTCTGATTCTTGGAGAGCAGAAATACCGTTTCGTGATCCAATGTAGGGCGGTCTCGCACGGATTCCGGATGCGCATTGGGCTTAGCCCAGATTACTTCCGACCGCACCCACCAACCTGCTGCTTGAAGCGCAAATGCAAGACGCCAAGGCACGCCAACCAGTTCCTTTGCCTTCAAGCCAGTGGGCGTGGGTGGGCGAACTGACATGGCCCTAGCCCGGTTCTTGCGATCTGGAGCTCGATACCTGCGGTTGCCCGAAGTATAAGAGTCCCCAACATTCAGCCATACTGTGCCGTCGTCAGTGAGAATGTGCCTCAACTTCTCAAACGTGCGCACAATGGACGCCACATACTCGGGAAGTGAGTCATCTCGCCCAATCTGCGAATCCACCGCGTAGTCCCTAAGGGACCAATAGGGTGGAGAAGTAACGACAGTCTGAACGGCCGCGGCAGGAAGCCGGTCCAATGCTTCCTCTGCAGACCCACGTATCAGCAAGGACTCAGCAATGCTCTCAATTCTAAAGTCCTCGGCAGTGTCTAACCTTAGGTATTCATGGCCGTTGGGTTCAGGAACAGGCAAAGGGAGGCGTCCATTGATGGCTTTGGTCTGTTTCTCCGAGCCATGTTCGTAAGTTGCTATCGCTGATTTCGCAGTTGTATGCATTGGTCAGACCCTTCCTTGGGTTATCCAATAGTGGAATGCATCAACAGCCCTCTCAGCCCTGTACTACCGCCCTGCCCTTGCCTCACCCGGGCCAAATGCGGAAGACGCCGCACCCTCGGGGCCATCTCTACTACTAGTCTGGGAATACTCGATGCCTTTCGCTCTCAAGCAGGAGAATAATGGAAATAGGCCTTTCAGAGAAGGGGCAGGACCGACGAGTTTGGGCACTATGTGCGGTACTCTAGCTTTGGCGAAATTCTCCGTCAACGCCATTAGGGCTGCCCCCCCAAACCCTGCCACATCCCCCTGGCCCCCAACCCACCCCCGACGCTACCCTCCTCCCAAACCCCGACGGGAGGACACGCATGCCAGCCCCCATCGAGCGCCCCGAAAACCACCGCTCCCGCACGGTCCGCACCGGCGACCGCATCCCCCGCGCCGTATCTGGGCCGGGGGCATTTTGCAAAAAGTTCCGACTTATAGCTGATTTACGACACTTCCCCTATAAAACAAAGGCGAAACAACCTCCGCCGCAGCTACGGGCGATCCAGCGACGAATGCAAATCGAAGATGGAGGCGCCCCCACCGCGAACGCGCCCCAACAAGAAGGGGGCGGCGGACGCATCCGCCACCCCCTTGCCGTGTCGCTGCTGCGTGGGAAAATTCTACTTGCGCAGGAACTTCTGGATACGCTGCCCCATCAGCACCTCGCACACGTACAGGTCCCCGTGGCTGTCCACCCACACCCCGTGCGGCCCGATGAACTGCCCCGGCTCCGGCTTCCGGTACTCCGGGTCGCCAAGCTGCGCCAGCACGTTCCCTTCCAGGTCGAGGATCGTCACCCGCGACTGCAGCTCCGCCACGTACATGATGTCGTTGCTGTCCACGAAGAGCTTGCACGGCTGGATGAACCCGCCCCACTCGTCCAGGTACTCCCCCTGCGGCGTGAAGATCTGGATCCGGTGGTTCTGCCGGTCGGCCACGTAGACCTTCCCGTCGACCTCCCAGACGCTGTGCACCAGGTTGAACTGCCCCGGACCCGTGCCCGGCTCGCCCCACGAGTACTCAAGCGTCCCGTCGTCCGCGAACTTGTGGACGCGGCAGTTCCGGTACCCGTCCGAGACGTAGAACCCGCCCGACGCCGACAGCGCGATGTCCGTCGGGTGGTGGAACGGCCCCGCCGGCCGCAGTACCTCGCGGTTCTCGTCCGTGTACCCCGTGTCCGACGGCACCCCGCGGTTGCCGATCTCGAAGACCTTCTTACGGTCCTTGGTGAACTTCATCGCCACCTGCAGTGTGCGGTCCACCATGTACTGGTTGTCGTCGGCGTCCGTGTTCAGCCCGTGCGCGTCCACAAACTCGTCGCCGCCCCACGTGCTCAGGAACTTGCCGTCGCGGTCAAAGACCATGACGGGGTTGGTGGTGCGGGTGAAGACGTGGACGCGGTCCTGGGAGTCGGTGTTCACGGAGCCTATCTGGCCCCACTCCATTCCCTCTGGCAGCTCACCCCACCCCTCTGCAACCTCGTAGGTGAAATCGCCGGTGCCCACTGTCGTAGCCATAGCGCTGCCTCCTTCCGATGCCTGTCCGATAGGGCGCATTATGCCCCCGTCGGCGCCGTCAGTCGAGGGCCTCGTCAAGGAGCTCCAGCGAGTCACCGAAGTCCAGCGGCGCCAGCCCCAGCGTGTCCGCCGGCAGCGCCGTCGCCACCTGCACGAGCCCCCACACCACCGCCGACGAGGACAGCAGCTCCTGCAGGCCCTCGTGCACCGTCTCGCCCTGGGCCACGCGCTGCTCGACGGAGCCCGGAACGCCGGGATCGACCTCGCCCAGGTCCACCTGGTACGTCAGCCGCGCACCCACGAGGATGACCGCCCCGATGAGCAGCAGTCCGATGACGAGGCCCAGCAGCAGCCCGCCCACCCGGTCGAGGATGCTCGACGTGCCCAGGGTGACCGTGGACAGCAGCGGCTTGACGACCTTGAGGACGCGGCTCGCCGCGTACAGCATCACCGACAGCAGGGCCACGTAGACGACGACGTTGACCACCGCCCGGGCCGTGCTCGAGTCCGTGTAGCCCTCCACCGCCAGGGTGGCCGCGCCGCTGACGTTCCCCGCAAAGTACCAGCCGATCATCAGGCTGCCGAAGGCCATGGCGGCCCAGAAAACCCCGACCCGCGCCCCCGCAAAGGCGCTCATTGCCAACAGCGCAAGGAGGAGAATGTCCAGCCAGTTCACAGGATGTCCTCGTGATGCCTCAGTGCAGTCATACACTACTGAGTGTAGCACGCATCGCCTTTTGCCCAGGGCGAGGACCCTTACCCTGCCGGCCGCCTGCCGGCGATGCCATGCATCCCGGCGCCCACGTCTGCGTGCACCTCGTCGGGGTGGGCTTCACTAACATGCTGGCCGGCTGCGGTGTGACGTCACACGGGTATCCGGCGCCCCTTGATGGCGGGCGTGCTGAATTCCTCGGCGGGGCAGTCGGCGGACCGCCTGCCCTGCGCCGCCGGTTGTGCGGTGGAGGACTAGCTCCCGGAGGCGCTGTCCTGCTTCATCAGCCTGACGCCCTGGTACGCCAGCCAGATCACCCAGATGATGTACAGGGAACGCGCCAGCGCGAGCCCTTGGTCGAGGTCGCCGCCCTCGGCCGCAGCCCAGTAGAAGGAGGCCAGCGACACAACCGAAAGGATGCCAACCAGCCGGTTTACCCACGCCTCCACGTTGCCCGCGGCGGGCATGGACAGGGCGAAGGTGAGGAACCCCAAAGAGACGAGCATCCCGCCGAGCAGCGTCATCGCAACCCGCGCCACGAAGAGCGGCGTCAGGAAGTGGACGGTCTGGTCGTCCAGCCCGATGGTGATGGCCAGCGCAACGCCCTGGCCCCAGATCCAGCTCAGCAGCCCTACCAAGATGAACGCCAGCCCCATGCGGGTGGCGGCGTCGCCAATCCCCGTGCTCCGCGTCGCGACCTGGAGCGAGTACAGCCCGAAGGCCATGATCATGAGGCCCAGGACGATCAGCGGCACCGTGATGTTGGCCATGGTCGGGTTGTTGGTCAGTGCCTCGATCGCCGCGATAGGGTCGGACGGTTCCGCGGTGTCGATGATGATGCCGCCGGGCTGCAGCAGGAACATGACGAAGGCCAGCGCCGGCCCGATGATCAGCGCCAGCCCGCCAAGCCGTCCCATAGACATGTTGCACATACGCGTCCTCCTCCCCTTCCACCGTATGCCGCAATGGCCGAACCGGAGAACCGGACACCCCCCGCCGTCCGAGGGTGTCCCTGGGACGAACGGGGGGTGTCTACTTGACGCGTCTCAGGGACGAGCTAGCCGCCCGTGCTGGTCGCCTCCGCCTGCTCGCGGACGCCCCAGATGTCGCTGGGAAGGGAAATGCCCTTCTCGGCCGCAAGCGTCGCGGCATGCTCGCGGGCGCGGACGGAGTTGACCGCCGTCATGTCGGACACCTCGATCCCCAGTCCGTCCACGACGCGCACCCGGAAGTTGAAGTACGCGCACGCCATCACGATGTCCAGCACGTCCCGGTCCGTCCACCCGACGTCGCGGAGGGCGTTGATGTCGTCCTCGGTCATCATGGCCGGGGTGAGCGTCAGCTTCTCCGCGTACTCCAGCATGGCGCGCTGCTTGTCCGTCAGGTCGGCCTTCCGCCAGTCATTCTGGATGAACTCCGCCAGGAGGTCGTCGCCGCCAACTCTACGCAGGGCCCCTGCGTGAGCGACGGTTCAGTACCGGCAGTTGGACGCCAGCGAGGTCACCGTGGCGACCATCTCCCGCTCGGCGGAGGTGACGCCGGACTCGCCGCGCATGACGTGCATCATGAACAGCCGCCCGTAGAGCATGGAGAGGGGGTTCAGGCTGGCCAGCTCCGGCGGCGTCGCCGGGTGCGGCCCCGGGTTGGCGGGCATCCCCGCAAGCATCTCGTCGTTGTAGTCGATGTTCACCTGGCGCATGCGCTCATAGGCTTCCTTGAGCTCGCCCTCAGCTTCCCATTCCTGAATCACCTTGATCCACGGCATGGCGGTGTCCTCCTTCCGACGCGCCATCCAGCGCGTACGCGCCGGATTCTAGCACTCGCAGGTAAAGCGCGGTATCCCCGTCATTGCGGGAGCGTCGGGAATCGGAAGAGGCGGGCCCCCGGGAATGCCCCGGAACCCGCCTCCCGCCGAATGCGATAGGGAATCTTGCCTATGACCGGACTATCCGCCCGTGCTGGCCGCCTCCGCCTGCTCCCGGACGCCCCAGATGTCGCTGGGGAGGGAGACGCCCTTCGCGGCTGCAAGCTCTGCGGCTTGCTCGCGGGCGCGGGCGGCCCCCTGCGCCAGCATGTCTGGGATCTCCAGCCCGAGGCCGTCGACGACGCGCACCCGGAAGTTGAAGTACGCGCACGCCATCACGATGTCCAGCACGTCGCGGTCGCTCCAGCCAGCGTCGCGGAGGGCGTTGACGTCGTCCTCCGTCATCATTGCCGGGGTCAGCGTCAGCTTCTCGGTGAACTCGAGCATGGCGCGCTCGTTGTCCGGCAGGTCGGCCTTTCGCCAGTCGTTCTGGATGAACTCCGCCACCAGGTAGTCGCCGCCAACACTACGCAGGGACCCTGCGTGCGCGACGGTTCAGAAGCGGCAGTTGGACGCCAGCGAGGTGACCGTGGCGATCATCTCCCGCTGGGCAGGGGTGACGCCGGACTCGCCGCGCATGACGTGCAGCATGAACTGGCGCCCGTAGAGCATCGAGAGGGGGTTGAGGCTGGCCAGCTCCGGCGGCATCACCGGGTGCGGGCGGAGTTCGCCGTCGCCCGGCAGCGACTCGCCGTAGTCGACGTTGATCTGGCGCATCCGCTCGTAGGCCTCCTTGAGTTCACCCTCGGCTTCCCATTCCTGTATGACCTTTATCCACGGCATGGCTGGTGCTCCTTTCCCTCCTCCCGCCGTTCGCCCCCGTATAGAGTACGGGGCAGGCCCTTCAATGTCCCTCAGGACGAACGGCGAAGAGACGCTCTATTGACCGACAAAATGGCGGCTAGGCGGGTGCCTTGGCCGCCTCCGCCTGCTCGCGGACGCCCCAGATGTCGGCGGGAAGAGAGACGCCCTTCGCGGCGGCAAGCTCGGCGGCGTGCTCGCGGGCGCGGACGGCCCCCGCTGCCCAGGAGTCTGGGAGCTCGAGGCCGAGGCCGTCGACGACGCGGACGCGCATGTTGTAGTAGGCGATGACCATGACGATGTCGAGGATGTCGCGGTCGTCCCAGCCGACGCCGCGGAGGGCGTTGACGTCGTCCTCGGTCATCATGGCGGGGGTGAGGGGCAGCTTCTCGGCGTACCCCAGCATGGCACGCTGCTTGTCGCTGAGGTCGGCCTTCCGCCAGTCGTTCTGGATGAACTCCGCCAGGAGGTCATCGCCGCTGACTCGACGCAGGAACCCTGCGTGGCCAACGGCTCAGAACCGGCAATTGGTCGTCAGCGAGGTGACGACGGCGAGCATCTCCCGCTCGGTATGGGTGACGCGAGAGGGGCCGCGCATGACGTGCCTGAACAGCTGATAGATGTAGACCATGGAGAGGGGGTTGAGGCTGGCCAGCTGGGGCGGCCCGATATGACGTTCACCCGGTGTCTGCGACCGGGCGGGCGTTTCCCCGTACTGGGCGTTGATCTCGCGCATGCGGTCATAGGCGTCCTTGAGCTCGCCCTCGGCCTCATCTTCCAGGATCACCTTGATCCACGGCATGGCGGTGTCCTCCCGTCTCCCGGGTTGGCGATGGTGGGCCGGATTCTATCACTCCCGGCCGTGGTGCGGTATCCCCACAAACGATAGGGGTCCTTGGCCCCGCGAATGTCCGCGGGGCCAAGGACCTTTCCGGCTTCACTCTAAAGGTCGAGAACGGGGGCGGCCCCGTTCGGTGACGGGCTAGCCGCCCATGCTGGACGCTTCCGCCTGCTCGCGGACGCCCCAGATGTCGCTGGGGAGGGAGACGCCCTTTTCGGCGGCGAGCTCTGCGGCGTGCTCGCGGGCGCGGGCGGCCCTCGTCGCGGAAACGTCGGGGACCTCGAGCCCGAGGCCGTCGACGACGCGGACGCGGAAGTTGAAGTAGGCGCACGCCATGACGATGTCGAGGATGTCGCGGTCGTCCCACCCGACGTCGCGGAGGGCGTCGATGTCTTCCTCGGTCATCATGGCGGGGGTGAGGGTCAGCTTCTCCGTGTACTCCAGCATGGCGCGCTGCTTGTCCGTCAGATCAGCCTTCCGCCAGTCATTCTGGATGAACTCCGCCAGGAGGTCGTCGCCGCCAACTCTACGCAGGGCCCCTGCGTGAGCGACGGTTCAGTACCGGCAGTTGGACGCCAGCGAGGTCACCGTCGCGACCATCTCCCGCTCGGCGGGGGTGACGCGCGAGGGGCCGCGCATGACGTGCATCATGAACTGGCGGCCGTAGAGCATGGAGAGGGGGTTGAGGCTTGCCAGCTGGGGCGGCCCGACGAGGCGCGAGCCCGGCGCCATCGACGCGGCGGGCACGGCACCGTCGTCGTACAGCTTGTTGATCTCATGCATGCGGTCATAGGCTTCTTTAAGCTCGCCCTCCGCCTCGTCTTCCAATATCACCTTGATCCATGGCATGGCGATGTCCTCCTTTCGCCGTTTGGCCCTCAGAGCTTCCGCTCCGCAGCCACCATTGCACTCCCGCCTGTGCGGGAATGGCGTTTGCGTTAGGTCAGCGGGATCCAGGAAACGGGGACGCCCGCGTCGGGGTCACGCGCGGCGGCCGTCTCGGCCTGCCAGTCGGCGCCCTCCGGCAGGATCGCCGAGGCCGACCGGACGCGGCACAGCGACGGGTCTTCGACGACGGCGGGCGGCGTGCCGTCCTCCAGGAACTCCCGCGCAGCCCGCATCAGACGCTGCCGCACCGCGATGATCATCCGGTCGCTGGTGCCCAGGTGCTCCTTGGTGCGGTCGTAGATGGGGCCCATGGTCTCGGTCATGGCACGGTCCTGCAGGTTGCCGCCGCGGGGGATGCCGGACATGTTGACCCGCTTCTGGATGTCGTAGTTCAGGCCGTAGTCGTTGTGCCAGTTCGCGACGGTGTGGTAGCGAGTGCGCGGGTCCGGCGTCTCCTCCACGTACCCGCCCGCGTTGCGGTAGGGGTCGGCCGACCGCGCCTGCTCCTCCTCCGAGATGGCGCCCTCGAGCCGGCCGTGCATGTTGATGAGCATGTGGTAGTTGTCGTCGAGCGGCACCCACGCCTTGGCCGAGCAGCTGTTGGGCGCGCCGGCGGCGATCATCGTGTAGTAGGGCAGGATGTACTGGGTGATGCGGTGCCAGCGTTGGCCCTGGTCGTTCCAGACACGCTTGGCGGAGTAGACGGCGCCATAGTTGGTGGGGACGACGTCGAGGGTCGGCGCCTTGTCGCGCACCCACGACCCGCGTCCCCAGCCGGGCTCGTCGGGCGAGTCCTTGTCGATGCGGCCGTGGATGAAGGGCACGTGCGACGAGTCGAGGTCTCCCTCCAGCCCCTGGATCCAGTTGCACTCCTCCATCATGATGCTGGGCTCGAAGACCTGGTCGATGGGGAGGGTGTTGACCTCGAAGGCGGGGAAGGGCGGGGGCGTCTCACGCGGGCCCATGTAGGCCCAGATCATGCGGTTGATCTCGCGGCAGGGGTAGGCGGTGACGCGCACCTTGTCCTTGAAGTTGGACTCGGCGGGCTCATTGGGCATCTCGAGGCACGCGCCAGTGACGTCGTACTTCCAGCCGTGGTAGTTGCAGGCGAGGCCGCCGAAC
>JAPONS010000023.1 GCA_026713825.1 Chloroflexota bacterium
CCACCCCGACCCCATCCCCCCTCCGCACCATTCCCCCCCCCTCCGCGTCATTCCTGCGAAGGCAGGAATCCAGAGGGGCGGCCGTGCGGGGCGCCCCCTCCACCAACCACGTCAATCACCCTCTCACCGCAACCTCCATCCCGGCGAAAGCCGGGATCCAAGGGCGGGGCCCCTCGCGCCCCTCACAAACCGCACCGGCCAACCCACCCCCACCCCATTGACAGACCGGAATGCATGTTCTAATATAGTAAGAACTAGTGTTCGGGCAGGCGATTGCCAACACCAAAAGCGTGGAGAGGCGCAGGCGCCCCCATGGAGGGGGTGGGGGCGCCCGCGACAAGCCTCACCCGGAGCGACAGGAAACCACAACCACATAGGCGGCGAGGGAGGGGCCGGCCGGCACGCAAGTGCGCCGGCCCCTTTCGTTTGCACCCAACGAGGCCAAGCCGGGTATACTACCCGCGTCCCAGCATCACTCACCCGAAGGGAGCGCTATGACCCAGGCACCCGCCAACGGCAACACCACCGGCATCCTCGCCGGCTACATGGCCGCCGCCCGCGACCGCGCCCTGCCCGCCGACGTCGACCGGGAGGCCAAGCACCGCCTCCTCGACAGCCTCGCCGCCATCGTCTCCGGCAGCACGCTGCTGCCCGGGCAGATGGCGGACAAGTACGTCCGCACCCTCGGCGGCGTCCCCGAGTCCATGGTCATGACCACCGATGTCGTCACCTCCGCCGCCAACGCCGCCCTCGCCAACGGCATGATGGGCCACGCCGACGAGACCGACGACTTCGACCCGCTGTCCAAGGCCCACCCCGGCTGCAGCGTCGTCCCCGCCGCGTGGGCGATGGCCGAGCGCGAGGGCGCGTCCGGCGCCGAGCTCCTCCGCGCCGTCGCCCTCGGCTACGACGTCGCCTGCCGCATCCTCCTCGCCGTCGACGCCGACAAGCTTCGCGCCGCGCACCACAGCGCAGAGGGCTTCGGCGCAACCTTCGGCGCGACGGGCGCGGCCGCCTCCCTCGCCCGCCTCGACCCGATGCAGATGCGCTACGTGCTCTCCTACGCCTCGCAGCAGGCCTCCGGCCTCTGGGCCTGGGTCGGCGACGAGGAGCACGTCGAGAAGGCCTTTGACTTCGCCGGCATGGGCGCCCGCAACGGCGTCACCGCCGCCACCATGGTCCAGATGGGCTTCTCCGGCGTCCCCAACATCCTCGACGGCGAGCACAACCTGCTGCTGGCCTTCTCCCAGAATCCTGACCCCAGCCGCATCACCGACGGCCTCGGCGAGGTCTTCTCCGTCTCCTCGACTGCCATCAAGCCCTACGCCGTCGGCTACCCGATCCAGTCGGCGCTCGATGCCCTGTTCACCATCACCGCCGCCCACAACGTCACCGGCGCCGACGTCGCCAGCGTCGTCGCCCGGCTCCCCACCGACGGCGCGGGCGTCGTCAACAACCGCGCCATGCCGGACGTCAACATCCAGCACTGCATCGCCCTCGCGCTGGTCGACGGCGGCGTCTCCTTCACCTCCACCCACTCCTACGAGCGCATGGCCGACGCCGAGGTGCTCGCCATGAAGGAACGCGTAACCCTTCAGCCGGAGGCCAGCCTCGTCATGCCCGAGGCCCCGCGCCAGGCCATCATTGAGGTGACGACCACGGACGGCCGGGTGTTGAGCCACCACACCAAGTACGCCCCGGGCACGGCCCAGAACCCGCTCGACACCGGCAGGGTATGCGAGAAGGCGCGCGACTTGATCGGGCCGGTGCTGGGGGAGAACGCGACTGAGCAGCTCATAGACCGCGTGCTCCACATCGAGGACGTTGCGAACATCCGGGACCTGCGCCCGCTCTTGGCGAGAGGCTAGCCGCCCCCCGTTCGCCCTGACTCCGTCCTGAGCCTGCCGAAGGGTCCCATGAACGGAGGGTCCCCCTCATACCGGCGAATGCCGGTATCCAGAGGCGCAACGAGCATGCCCGTTCACCCCGCCGTAGGGGCAACCCTCGTGGTTGCCCCTCTCCCACTCCCGTTCGCCCTGAGGGAAATCGAAGGGCGTGTCCTGAGGCTCTCGAAGGGTGTGTCCTGAGGCTCTCGAAGGGCCGGGCAGCCGCCGTCGCTTCGTTTTACCGGCGGAGGCCGGTATCCAGAGTCGCTAGCCAACCAGCGTGTCCACCCATCCTTGCCACTCGCTCTGGTTCTGCAAGCCGTAGCCCTTTCGCAGCTGGATGACCCCGCTCGCGTCGATGCCCACCGCGCTTGACTGCGCCGTTATGCGATAGCCATCCGCGACGATGCTCCGCTCGTACGCCGCGATCGGAAAACTCAGCCCACGGTTGTTCGAGTACCTCGTCAGTTCGGACTGCGTCGATAGTGCGTCATAGCTGATGCCCACGATCAACACGTCATCGCTGTTCGTTGAGTAAACCCTCTGCAGATGCGGAACCTCCGCATTACAGGTCGGTCACCATGTCGCGAAGAAGTAGACGATCACCGCCTTCCCGGACGCCGTCACCTCCGAGAGCGTGACTGTCTCCCCGCTGACCGCCGTCACGGTGAAGTCCGGCGCCCGCTGCCCGACCTGGTGGCCGACGGGTATGTTCGGCGTCGCCGTGGGCGGCACTGGAGTAGCCGTAGGCCGCGGCGTGGCCGTCGGCGCGGGC
>JAPONS010000024.1 GCA_026713825.1 Chloroflexota bacterium
CAAGCGGAAGGAGCTGGCGGGCACCGGCCGGGGCGCGGTGGGCAAGACCGCCGTGATCGGCGTGAAGGATCGCGAGAGCGGCGAGGTGCGCGCCGAGGTGATCGAGAGCACGGACGGTGAGACCCTCAAGGGCTTCGTCCGCGAGCATGTCGAGCCGGGCGCCACCCTCTACACGGACGAGGCGAGAGCCTACAAGGGGATGCCCGAGTTCGATCACGAGGCGGTCAATCACAGCGTCGGCGAGTACGTCGACGGGATGGCGCACACCAACGGAATCGAGAGCTTCTGGTCCATGCTGAAGCGGGCGCACAAAGGCACGTTCCACAAGATCAGCCCGAAGCATCTTGACCGCTACGTCCATGAGTTCGCCGGCAAGCACAACATCAGGGACTCAGGAACTCTCGTCCAAATGCGGGATACCGTCGCCCGCTTGGTCGGCCGCCGGCTCCTCTACCGCGACCTTATCGCGGACAACGGGCTTTCGTCGGGTTCCGGGGCGTAGCGGCTCCGTCCTACGGAACAGCGCCTTCGCCAGCGTCTCCGGCGTCGCGCCCACAAGGTCACGGGCCGGGTCGAGCACGGGCTTTCCTCGCGTCATGGCGCCGCCCTCCAGGCGACCTCAGGCGGGTAGCGGTCCTCGCACCTCACACGCCCAACTCCCTGCGGCGGTCTTCGAGCCTCTTCACCTCGGCTTTGGCGTGATCAACTTTGACAATCAACTCCACGGCATCGGTCAAAGTAAGGTGCTCGTTGAAGAGCGCACCGACAGGGCGATTGCCTTCGAGCCAAGAGGCTACGTTTCGCAGTTCCTTCGCGATATTTGTAGCCTTCTCTTCCAGACAGACTGCATGTTTCCGGGCATCAGCGAGATCGCTAACGATCCGGCCGATGATCTGGTGCTCCTCGTCTTTCGTCATCGCAGGGGCGCTCCTTACTCGCCTGGGCCAACAAATTGCGATAGGTTTGCGGTCAGTTGGGCTAGACTATGTGCCTCACAAAGAGGAGGGGACAGATGAACGATAGTGCCGAAGCCATCAGTGGCGGGACACGTTCCTCGCTATTTGAGCAGCCTCCCGAAGAGCCTTCCCTAGAGCATCCGCTTCGTCCGGTAGAAGGGGATATTGTCGCAGAGATACTCCTTTGCCCGCGGGAGGCTCATTACCCGTACCGGGCCATTCGCGAATCTCAAGCAAAACATCCCCCCCATCAGACGCCCTAACTGTAACGTGGCGGCTAACCATGACAGGCTCCTTCATGGGAGCCCCGGCTTGACGATACCTCCGCAATCCCTTATTCAGGACATAGCTAAGGCGCGCGCGGCCGAGGCTCGCGGTTGAAACAAAGCCCTGGGGGCGTCCACCCCTGGGGCTTTGGCGCTTGTAGCACACATTGACTCCGCGCCCACCGGCCCGCCGTGTGTCAACTTGATAATCAAGAAAGCGTAGAGACTCAGTCATCGGTTTTGTCCACGACATCGACTGATAAGGTTGCGGTTGGAGCGGGCATCGAGATTTCGCCCAAAACTACATCGACGGGCAGCGCAATAGTCACGCGGCCGTTAGGCATACAAACAATCCGAGCCCCAGCGGGCAGTGCGCCCCACCGAGTGCCATCTGGCTCCGTGGGCTCCATGTCGATCTTGCCGAGCACATCGACGAGATTGTCGAATGGAATATATTCGGCACCACCGATCCTGATGGTCGAAACCAGCCTCTCCGCCTGTCCGAGCGCCTTCCTGACAGCAGCTTTTACCCGGTCAGCCCAATTCTCTGTCAGGTAGATGACGCTGAAGATCAGGGCAGCCATGAACGACGCTCCGAGAACACTCCAGAATAGAGGAGGTGGAATTGCGGCGATCATGTCGGAGGCTCCGCGATGCAACTTGGCGGCATCGTCTGGCAAGCCGGCCAACCCGATCCAACTTGCCAGCCCCCAAAGCGCCCCCCAAAACCACGCAAACGCAGACACAAGGCCCGCCCGACGTTTCCAGAAAGGTTTCTTCGGTTCCATTCCCCGACGCTGCCGGGATTCGGGGCACTCGTCAAGTCATCTTTGTAATCCCCAAAGAAATGGACTGCCGAGGATTATCGCACTCGCGCGGTGGATCACACCTTTTTCTCCTTCGGCGGCACAGGC
>JAPONS010000025.1 GCA_026713825.1 Chloroflexota bacterium
CCCAGGGAAGCGGATGATGGCAATGGCGGGAGAGCCAAGGAGGAAGTGGCGGCCAAGCGATTATATGCGGCACGGATGGGGGCAGGGAGCGCGAGCGCGGGGCCGCGACGGGGCGGTGGGCCCCCCCCCCCCCCAGCCCGGCCGCCGCGGCATGGTCCATCGTGGGTGCGGTGGACGCCGTGCGGCTGCGTGTCGAGGGGGCGTTGTACAGGATAGCACCCAGCGCCTACATGCAGGTGGTCTACGCCATCCGCCGGGCGATCCCCACAGGAGCCTTCGTCATCGAGGATTGGAATGACGCGCCGGGCAGGACCCGGGAGGACGTTCTTGCTGTCCTAGCGGAGGTAGAGGCGGAATGGTCAGGCTCATGGTGGCTGCGGTGGTGGTCTACATCGTGTTTCAGGCCTGCACCTACCAGCCGTACATCCAGATCGGGTGTACCGGGAGCATGGAGCCCGCGCTGTCGTGCGGGGACCGCTACGCCGTGGAGGACGTGGGCCCAGAGTCGGTGCCCCTTGCCGTGGGGCAGATCGTCGTGTTTCAGGCGTGTTTCCGCGACAGGAGCCCCGGCATGACGCAATTCGTCCATCGGATCATCGACGTGCGGACAGTGGACGGCGAGACGGAGTACCGCATGAAGGGGGACGCCAACAAGCTCCCCGACTCGTGCTGGGTGAAGCATGAGCGGGTGTACCAGGTGCTGCTGCACAAGCTGGGTAGCTAGAGGAGGCGGTGATGTTCTCGGACTCCTGGGCGGCCAGGGTGATCGCGTGCGGGTTACGGTCGGCGTCGGCATGGCCCTCCAGGCGTTGGGGGCTTCCATGGTGGTGACGATTCCCGCGTCGGCCGGGTGCGGGTGGGCGGTGCTGGTTGCGCTGACCCTGTGGAGCCGCCGGGCGGGCCGGTGAGGTGGCGCCCGCACTGCAGGAACGGGCATATGACGAGAGTGGAGGATGAAATGATGGGTTCTTGCGACGAGTGTAAGTTCTGGGTCGCGACGAGAATGCCTCGCCAAGGCGCCTGTCACCGCTATGCGCCTCAAGCGACGGGCAGAGATGAGGGACTGCTGGTGCCAGGGCAATGGCCCTTGACCATGGAAAGTGATTGGTGCGGCGACTTCGATCCGGGCACCGATGAGCCGGGGATCGAAGTCGCCGCACCATAAGCACGATATGACGAACCTGGAGGAAGAGGTATGACGCCTCAACGCTGGATCATCAGCCTTGTGGCGGTCGCCGCGCTCGTGGCCGGCGTCGCTGGCTGGCTCGCCTTTGTGCTGTACGGCACCCAAGAGGACCTGCAGGGCACCACGGCAACCCTCACGGAAACCCGGGCAACCCTGGCGGCAACGCAGATCTCGCTCGCCTGGATTGCCGATGCCCTGGCCGATGAGCGTTTGGTGCGGAACCAACTCCAGCGCGACAAGCACGCCCTCGAGGAAGAGCGGGCCGACCTGACCGCGGCGCTGCAGACTGCGCATGAGCGCGGCGATGCCCTTGCGGTCGACCTTGCCACCGTGAAAGACAAGAACACGGTCTTGACCGCGGACCTCACGGTGGCGACGGCTCACAATAAGGTCTTGACCGCCAACCTCGATGCGGCACGAGACCAGAACGCTGGGCTCACTGTGGACCTTACGGGGGCATTGGCAAGAGAGTCGGACCTGCAGGCGGCGCTGGAAGCCTCCACTGAGCAGGCATCCAGCCTCGCCGAAGAAAAGGCGCTGGTGGAAGGGAACTATGCGCAGCTCCGGGAGGAACACTCCGGCCTGATCGCTGAGGTGGGCACCGTGGAGAGCCTCAAGGGCCAGTCCCATGCCCTCCGGGTGGAGATCGCGCACCTGGAGGAATATCGGCGGCCGCTGATCCTTCAGCCTGGCGACACGTATACAACCGGGTTCGCCTGCACCGGCAGCATGGAGCCTTTGCTCACCTGCCTCGACAGCGCCACATGGCTCAGTGACTTCACGCCTGATGACGTCGTGGTGGGCGCCACCATCACCTTCCCAGGCGCGCGCTGTTGGCCCGGCGACACCGGGCACACCGCCCACCGTGTCATCGACGTGAGGACCATCAACGGCGTACGGGAATACCTGCCCAAGGGCGACGCCAACGATGACGCCGACTGCTGGATCCCGCACTCGGCCGTCAGAGACTACATCGTCGAGATTCACAAGAACACTCGGCCCGCCAATGCCGAACTTCGCGACGGCGTCAACACCGCCAAAGAGAACTACCGACAACTGCGCGTGCGCCACGGCTGCTCTCGCAGCTTCTCCCAGACCTGCTACGCCAGCGGCACGGCCTACACCCAGCTCGTCCGGGCATATCGCGCCTACCAATGCTGGCTCAGCAACGCGCGGGAATCGCGATACCCAGGGCACATACCGAACCCATGCCTGTGAGGCCCGCCCACGGAGGTGGCTAATCTCGATCGACGGAGGAGGCGTGATGGGAGTGTACTTCTTGGCTGCGTGCGGCGTGGCGATGATCTTCGTTGTCTTGGCGCTTACACTGTCCCAATCCAACGAGGAGCTGGTGTGGGCGCAGCTCCATCTCTACGCACCATAACCGGTATATCACGAACCTGGAGGAAGGGGGAGGGATGCAATCAGACAAATACATTGACCTTGTAGGGCCAATAGGCCACTACTACTACCTAGGACAGGCACAGATCAGCGCAGGAATGGTCGCAAAAGGCCTATGTTCTGTTGCCATAGTGCGAGTAACGACAGATATTGCTGATGTGTTGGAGAAGCACTTGCAGGAAATGGCGCAACAGCTAGAGATCGACTTTGTGCGCCGGCAGGACCCCATCGGCCCACGACTTCCACACGAGATGATGGTGTTTTACCGCGACCAGGCGGCGCTTACCGCATACGACCTTATGGATAAGCCCCCCTACGCCGCCTGGGAAGCGTATCGCTGAAGCTGCTAACTATAACGGGCATTTGACGAACGGAGAGGTGACCTATGACACCGACCCGGTGGGTGTTGTTGGCCGCCGGGGTGGTGAACCTGCTCATGGCAGCGTCGTTCACCATTGTGACGGTCGTGGCATGGCGTGCGGCCACACGTTCGCCCTGGAATGGAAGCGGTCGGGCTCCCTAGGACACGTGGCACCCGCCATCCACGAGCTGCAAGCCAGAGGGCGTCGCCTGCCCAGACGGGTGATCCCCGTGCTGTCCGTGCCCTACATGGGGGAAGCGGCGCGGGCGCGCTGCGCGGAGGCCGGCCTCTCCTGGCTCGACCTCTCCGGCAACGCCCGGATCATGGCCCCCGGCGTCTTCTACCAGAACCTCGGGCAGCCCAACTTATTCCGCCGGCCCGGCCGGCCGGAGCCCGCCTTCGGGGCGCGAGGGGCCCGCGTGGCCCGCCACCTGCTCATGCAACCGAGTGCGACATGGCGCCAGCGCGCGCTGGCCGAAGCCGCCGGCCTCGATGCGGGACACACCAGCCGGATCGTGGCCAAGCTGCTGGAGCTGGGGCTCGTCAAGCGCGGGGAGGGTGGCATTCACGTCCCCGACGCGGGCGCCCTCCTCGACGCCTGGCGGGACGACTACCGGTTCGACCGCCACGAGGTCGTGCGCGGCCACATCGCCGCCGCCAGCGGCGACCAACTGGTGGACGCCATCGCTCGGTCCCTATCGACGATCGAGGTGCCCTATGCGGTCACGGCGCTCCCCGCGGCCTGGCTTTGGACCCGCCATGCCGGGTTCCGCCTGGTGACTGTGTACCTCGGCGAATACCCCTCGCCCGCGGTTGCCGAGGCACTGGGATTCCAGGAGGAGCCCCGCGGGGCCAACGTCTGGCTGGTGGTGCCCAACGACAATGGGGTCTTCGCGGGAGCCAGCCTCGTCGACGGCGTGCGCGCCGTGCACCCCGTCCAGGCCTACCTCGACCTCAAGGGGCATCCCGAACGGTCGGCGGAGGCCGCAGACGCGCTGCGTCGGCTCATCCTGCAGGGAGGCGGCCATGACCGGTAAGCCGGAGACCGGCGCGGGATACAGCAGCGGCCAGTTGGTCCGTGTCCGTGAGACCTGCCTCTACATGGCGACCAAGCTGGGCGATCTCCTCGACGACATCGTCATCGTTGGTGGCCTGGCCCCTTATCTCCTCGTTGACCAAGGGGCGCTGCCGCAAGGCGTGGAGCCGCAAGGCGTGGAGCCGCATGCCGGCACCATGGACCTGGACATGGGGCTTGCCCTGGCCCTCATGAATGAGGAGCGCTACCGGGAGTTGAGCGCCAGGCTCCGGGACGCGGGCTTCGCCCCGGACGTGAACGCGGAGGGCAACAGCACCCTGCAGCGCTGGGTGGGAGGAACCCGGGACCCGGTGACGGTGGATTTCCTCATCCCTGCCGGCGAGGGTGCCGACGGGGGAGAGCTTGTCCACATTGAAAGAGACCTCGCGGCGGTCGAGACACCGGACCTTGAACTCGCCTTCAATGACCGCGTGTGGAAGGAACTATCGGAAACCGTCCGTTCGGGAGCCCATGCTACCCGCTCCGTCCCCGTCTGCGGCGCCGGGGCGTTCACGATGCTGAAGGCCCTGGCCTTCGGGAACCGAGCAGAGAACAAGGTCGCCTACGACCTCTTCTACCTATGGCGGGGCGTCGGTGTCCCGGACGTCGCACGAACTATGCAGTCCCTCCTGCCCGATGCCAACGTGAGAGCGGCCCTGGACGTGATAGCCAGGGACTTTGGGAGCATGGACGGACCGGGTCCGGTCGCGGCCGCCCAGTTCATGACCGGCGCCCTATATTGAAGTGACGACGACACGCTTTTCAGCCTACCCTGCAACATTACAAGAACCCTCGACGGCGGCCGTGTCAACACTCTCTGAACCCCTTATGTACCCTCTAACAGTGCGTCAACCTGCCGCGCCAACAATGGCAGGTTGTTTACCACGGTGTCCCAAACGGTCGCGTTGTCTACGTGGGCGTACCCATGGGCTAGGACGTTGCGGAAGGCGATGATCTTCCGATAGTCGCTGATGCGGTGGGCGAGGGCCTCGTCGCGGGCGGCGAGCTCCGCTAGGGCAATGCCGATGATCTCGAACTTGCGCTCCACCGCGTCTCGCAGCATTTCTCCCGCTTCGTAGTCAGAGAACTGCCTGCCGCCAGTGTATTCCTGGATTTTCCTGGCGGCGGACTGAATGTCCGTCAGGTACATCCGGGCCTCACGCTGCATACACGAGCTCCCGGCTTTCCTCCACTGACTCACGGAAGTAGGGGTTGTGGATTGCGGAGGCCATCACGAGGTCCACTGTCCGCCCGAACAGATCCTGGAGGCCAAAGAGGAGGTCGAAATAGGCGTCGGCCCTCCCGGAAACTAGGGTAGGGTGGAACTCCACCAGGAAGTCGAGGTCGCTCTCCGGCCGGAAGCGGCGGGCGTCGGTTGCGGAACCGAACACGTCCAGCCGGAGCACACGGCAACGGCGGCAGAGCTCCTCCAGCTCGGCTGCTCGGTCTGCTATGAGTTGCACCATCGCCGGCGTCCTTTCCCATGGCCTCTGCAACCATCGTAAGGGCTGGCTGTTGCGGGGTCTACCTCTCCCCGAACCCGAGCCTGGCCCGCCGCTCCCGATGGCGGCGGCGACGTGGGCGGCCTCGGCCTGCTGCCCGCGCCAATGGCTCGTGCTAGGCGGGCCACCTCCTCGGCGAAGAGCTCGCTGTCGCCCTCGTCGGGCGCGGCGCCCACGGAGCGGCCGGGGGTGAGGACGAGGCCGCAACCACCGACCAAGGCCGGAGGCGCACTCTCGCAAAGGCCGACGCCGTCCGTCGGTCGGCTTCTGCAATGCCGCATACCCACTCCTCGCCCTCCGCACCTCTTCGGTGGCCATGTGCGCATGGGAAGGGGGCGCGCTGCGGCGGGCCTACGCGTTTGCCGGCGACTGGTGGCCAAGCGCCCCAAGACATTCCGCCCAACCCCCTCAAGTGGCCGCTGGAGGCGCATCAGGTGTTGGCGTTGACGGTCTTGATTGTGGTGCTCCTCTTTGCCATTAGCGACGGCCATCAGGTAACCTTGGTCGGCCATCGGATCGGCCTCTCGCTGGGGATGGTTCTCGCTGCGTACTGCTTCGTGAGGCGACACATGTTACGCAGCGGCGGCGGCCGCCGCTAGTGGTATGGGAAGTCCTGCAGGGAGGGGCCGATGAGACCGGTAGAGAAGGACGAGGCCGCAGGGGGCGCCGCGAAGGGTCTGCGCCGTCGACGGCCGCAGGAAGGCCCCGGTGAGACCGCCCCTCCGCCGCCTGCGGATGGGGGCGGCGAGGAACCCGGGCCCGCGGAGGACTGGCGCCTGGCCGCCGCCAGGAGGAGCGTGCGGGCCGCGTCCCAAGGGGCCACGGCGCGGGTCTCAGCGGCCGGCGCCACTGGGAAGGCCGCGTCGGCGACGGCCGCCCGGGTGGCCGGAAGGTCGTCGGGACGGGCAGCGTCTGCGGCCAGAGCTACGCTGGAGAAGGCCACGCAGGCCGCCTTGGACCTGGTGGGTACCGCACAGGGGCTGCTGGCCAGCAATCTCGCCGTGGACCTCAACGACCTGATGCAGGGCATGGTGAAGGGGACAGCGACCATCTACGACAAGGCGATGGACGCCACCTACATCGCCACGCACGAAGGCGGGGCAAATCATCGGCTCTTCGACGGTGGTCATACGCTGAGCGGAGCCTTCAGCGCAGGCCACAACGCCTCCGCCGACGACGGCATCGTCCAAGAGGCCCTCGGCACCCTCCGGGGCCTGCTCCGCGACGGGACCACGACGATGGGCCTGCCCATCGTCACTTGGAACAAGGCGACCTTCGACTACGTGACTATTGTGATGGAGTCCAGCCTCAGGGTCCCCAAGGAGTGGTTCTACGACCTCAACACTTAAGACGCCTCCGAGCTCCTCGGCTCAACGGTGAGTGCGGTGGCGCAGGTGATCAGTTGGAACCGCGCCGAAGCTGAGGCCTTCGCCAGGATGGCGGGCGGCCTCGGGCCATGCCGGGTAGTCGAAGCGAACTTGCGCTGCTCGTGGTGACGGGCGCGGACCGGAACACGGTCTCGACGAAAGGGTACGTCCGGAGCCAGAACATAAGAGCCAACTGCCAGAGTGTAATTGTGTACTCCAGGACCGTGCCCCTTAGAGGGTGAGTGCAACAGATTGGTTTGGATGAGTCGACGTGTAATCAATTTGTTCAAGCTCAAATCGGCTTAAGACAGAAATGGAGTCGCGGCCCGCTGTCGTGCCAGCGGTGGCGCCAATTGCGCAAGTTGTGGCTCTTGTTCCCTGCGATGACCTACTGTGTTAGTCTTGCTTCGACAAGACCTAAATTTGCGAACCCTAGTTGGTTCGTGGCCTCCTTTCAAGATGGCATTCTACATCCTACAGAGGGCAATCCAGGATGGGAGGATTGTGGAAGTCTAGGATAGTCCAAGGGGCGCAATGCAATATTATCTCAGTCTGTCGCATACAACATCATCCAGGTTGCCCTGAAACAATGGGCGTTCACTAAGGGGAAGCTGATGGTTGGAAGTCGCGTTAGTTTCGCTAAGGAGGACATCGGGGGTGAAATCCTACCTATTCTTACAACTGGTTTGTACCGAAACACCCTAGATGCGCTTAGAGAGTACATTCAGAATGCTGTAGATGCCGCGGCCGACGAAATACGGCTAATCATCGACCCGGACGTTGTATCGCTCACCGATGACGGGAGTGGTATGGACAGGGACCAAGCCAGAAACGCCATTCGCTTTGGAGTTTCGGACAAGAGTCCTCTAGAAAACGTCGGATTCAGAGGAATTGGGATTTACAGTGGATTCAACATATGCGACTCCCTAGAAGTCTATACCAAGTCGCGGACAGACGGAAACACTTACAAGTTGACGTTTGACTTTTACGGCATTAGGACACAATTGCTTGAAGAACAAGAGAGACGTTCCAGAGGTCTGCCCCCTGCACTGCATTTGGAGCGCTTGCTGGAACAATCGGTATTCATGGAGTCTCGAGGCGAAGAGGATTATCGAGGATTTGGGACCACTGTGGTCATGAGCGGTTTGTTGCCCGCTGCTTATGGGCAATTGAATGATTGGGGCCAGGTAGTTGAATACCTTCGTAATGTGGTCCCTCTCCCCTTTGCTCCTGACTTCAAATACGGAAAGGCGATCGAAAAGAGGTTCCTACAACGAGATTACAGGGTGATCCCCTTGCAACTGCAAATTGGAAACCAACAAGGGGCCCTCTACCGCCCATACACGGATACCCTGTTCAAGAATAAGGGACGGCATGCACCTGCAATCTTTGACATCAAGGGACCCAACAGCCAAGAGTTCGGGTTTGCTTGGGTCTGCGTTAACGACGCCCGAGAAACCATAAAGGACATCAAGCTCCGAGGGTTATTACTGAAAAAGTTCGGGTTTTCTATTTCGGACCGCCAATACCTAGAACCCTTCTTTGGAAGACCAACTTACAGTCGACGGATTACTGGAGAAGTCATCGTAACTAACGAGCGACTCATCCCAAACGCCGCTAGGAGTGATTTCGAGCACAATAGCACACGGCAAGAATTCGTTACTCAGTTGCCAAAGCTGACAAGGGCAATTGACCGTTGGGCAAACAACATTCAAGAGTCTGAAAGGGCCAGAGAGGTTCTGTCAAAGACTACACAACAGTTAGTTGAGATTACCGAGGAACTCCCTCTCCTTCAGCGAGACAGAGACCGGCTACTGGAGTACAACGCAAAGATATCAGAGATCAACCGTCAATTGAGTCCTCATCGCAAGCGATTGGAGGGCTTAGACCCGGAAGGCCTGTCGTCAAACCGGGATCTTGCTACTGGTGCAGGCCGACTAGTTAAGGCTGCATTAGCAGAGAGCCGCCGGTCAACTCTAAGACTAGAAACAGAGGTCTCAAAGGCTGTTCAGCGTGAGGCTTCGTTGCGCCCCAAATCGAATTCCTCGGAATCTGCCGAACCCCTAGGCATCTTCTCGTTGGTCGAACAATACCTTCCGCTCGACGAAACCAAATGGCTGGAAGCGATTAGGGTACTCGATGAAGTCATTCAAGGTCAACAGCTGGCCCCTGAAGTTTATCAGGCAATCGTCGATGACCTAAGAGAACAGCTGGACACTCAACTTTAGTCGTGCGAAATCCTTTCGACAATCCCGGTAAGAGGACAGTTCGCGAGGCCTGGAATACCCCTCTCCTTCGATTCTTGAGCACGGAATACGGATTCCGATATCGATACATGGGACTCCCAGGAATCGAACTACTGGACCTGCAGCTGTGGCGCGATTTGGTGGATGAAGTTGTCGCATTCGAAACGCGTGCCAAACCCAATCGGAAGGACAGGGATGGGCGCAGGAACATCCTAGAATTGCGAACTAGAATGCGAGAATTCGGATTTGGTGGTTATGCCTATTTGGGGTCTATGGAAGAAGTAGTGATTATGCGCCGGGACCAGGACGGAAGTCCTTATACTCAGAATCATCTTGTGACTCTGTACAACCTTGACTTCTGTGACGAGATCTCAAGTCCAGTCGAAACCCTTGAAGCAGGGCGACAAGTCTGGCGTTTTGAAGCCATACGGCAAATCTTGCGTGACCAGGAAGCCTGTTATGACTCAGAAACCGGAGCGGGCTATTTCTTGTTGCTCTTAACCGTTCGCGATCAGATAGGTGTCACCAAGCTGTTGGAGCATTTCGCTGACCCGTTTGCTGATTCGCGAGACTATTGGGACCTGTGCCAAGTTGTGGACCCTTTACCAACGAGGGGTTTCCTTCTAGGCAACCACAGTTGGTCACTCAAGACCCTGATTCATGATCAACTGCGGAAGTGGTTTGGAAACCCGAACATCTCTGCACTATTTTTCCCGGTCACAAAGTATTGGGGTACCCCGATAGACTTTGGAACGGACAGGGAAGTTTCTAGCCCAATGCTGCACATGATGGCGTTGTGTCGGTTTGGAGACAAGACAGTGTCGAGCCCTCTGTTCCTGCCAGAGCAATTCCTTACCAGAGCGAGTAGTGTGCGCGCCAATGACGACGGAACGCTTGAATGGGAACCGGAACCTGGGGAACCCACAGGGAAGAGAGAGTCGCCAGACTCCGCAGCGTGGTTCATACAACACCGTGACAATTTGATTACAGACCCTCGGACAAGGAAACCCAGGTTACCGTAAATGCTGACGCTCCGCTCGCATCCAGTGCCCAAGGGGCCGAAGAGCCAACATGCTAAGTTGGACAGCCTACAGTCTGAAGAAATTCGTGAAGTTCAGAAAAGCGCCGTAGCAGCCTTGTCTCGGCGGCTCCACCGCACACCATCAGCTCTTGGCGTACCTCAAGGCGGAATCCATAATCTCCTTCGCCGAGCGAGCCGACGGCACTAATTCTGCAATCGCCCGGAAAACTCTTCGGTAGGCATCCTCCTCTAAGCGGGACAAGCCAGACACGGGAAAACGCTTACCATTAGGGGTGAAGGTACGCAACTTCTCTTCAATGGCGCACACCCTCTGTATGGACCCTTTCTCAATCCCCGAAGAATCCAGTTCATGGTAAGTCTTTGCTAATTGCTGCAATGCCTTCTCCACGAAAGCACTGGCAGCGTCGGATGTCAGGCAACCTGAAGCCGCCAATTCGTACATGTCCTCAAGATCACCAATAGCAGAGACCAGCCTTTTTTCTCTATTGCGAGCAGTTGAGGCTGCTCGACATCTTGAAGCTATTCGACTAATGATGGGCGCAAGGTGGTTTTCCAGGTTCCTCAAGTGAGGGCCACGCTCAAAATAGTCACGCCGTCCGTTGGGGACAATGCGTGAATCCAAGACGTGCACTTCACCTACGCACCAGCGATTGAATCGCTCTTCCTCAAACAAGTGGTCAAATACCCGCTCGTCGCCCACTTGGATGTTACCCAGCCGTGCCCTCAATCCGCGGACCCTGCTGCCCTTCTGTATTGCACCGAGATAGGACGAGTGAGCTATCCACCCGACGGCAGCGTCCTCCTTGTCATCTATCGATGGAACTCGAACTACCTCGATTTCGTAGAATCGATCCTCTTTCTTGTCAGCAAGGGCAATCGCTGATCCATACTGTCTCATTATGGGTTGATCTTCACCGTCCAATGTAATCTGAAGTGAATATGGCGCTTGCTGAGGTGGGAATATTTCCCAGACTTCGTTGCAAAAGGGGAAATCCGGTGCCAGAGGAACCGGGCAAGTCTCCGCGATGAAGCCTCGGACGGCCTCACGATTCAACAGCGCCCCTGCAGCGTGCCGGCTAATCTTTTCAAGGTCAACCCTAAAAAAGTGCTCTGGGTAATCGAAGTCGTCTAGCACCTCAACCCTCACCCAGTCGTGAACGTCTGATTCCTTCGACCGCATGGGATTGGACCGGTTTTGATGTTCCGCCTTTGACCAAGCAACCCGGGTAACCGGGGTGTGGGCACTGGCACGAGTGAGAAATGTAACCGATTCAGCAAATGCGAGACCGGCCAGTCTGCCGATTCCCCTAAACCCTCTGTCACGACCAAGGAACTTCTTACTTTGTGATATGGGGACCAAGTCCTCGAGGCACTCTTGGTAAGTCAATCCCGGACCATTGTCGCAAATGGACACCCTTCTTTGGCGTTGATCAATGGTTATCTCGACTTGGCCATCAACTTCGTTCTGACGAGACAATTCATCTACCGCGTTTTGAATGTACTCGCGATAGATTGCTAGGGGATCGTCGAAGATTCCTGATGTCACTAGGCCCAATATGGAAGGCCCCACGCTCACACCAGTGTCAGTTACATCTTGCACTCATAGCACCTCATGGTAGTTCAGCGGCCAGTCCGAGCGCCTCGATAGTCCGGTCATGGTCAAACAAGCCAGCGTCTTCCACCACCTCATCTTCGGGTGGTGTAGGCTGGTCAGTATCAAGCTTAGCGTAAAGGGGAAGAGACTCTGGGCCCATAACGCTGGGAGCGTATTTGGTACCCAAAGTGTGGAAACCGACAACCTGCCGAATCAAGGGGTCGATCGAATGGTCATTGGCCAGCCTGAAGTACGACCCCTCGTCGAGCCGTTGCGCACTTTGGGGGCCGGCGAGAAGCCGAATTAGCTCTTTTTCCTGGCTCTCAGACAGACGGCGTCTCAATGCCTCATACTCGTCCCTCTGACTCCGGCCCTCTCCGTACTGAAAGTAATCTCGGTGGAATATAAAAGCGTGGGGGAGACTGATCAGATGTAGGAATTCCTGTTGGTCTTGACCGTAGGCGTGCCGGAAAAAAGACGGGTTGCCGCTAACGACACCCCGCGTTGCCTGGAGCATGATCTGAAAGGAACGGAGGTAGTATCGGTTCCAATTCTTGCCAACATGTGACCGGTCCTTGAGCTGGAGAGGCTGATAGCGCATGGGGAAGGACCAGATGTGAATCCCCCGTTCCTCATTCAAATGGATATTCACTAGCATTCGTTCATAGAGGTCCTCGGGAGTATCCATGAAGTTGTAGAGCATGTAGTTTGACAGCGAAGTAATCTCGTTGTCGGCTGCCATGTGAACAGACTTTATGTAAGGCTTGCGGACGCCCATGTGGTCAAAGGCTATTCTCAGTGGGCTGATACAGACTTTGGCCATCTCCTTTAGAAACATCGGGGACTTGGCAAGGATGCGAGCATCAACCCCTTGGTTGAAATCCACTCTACGCTTGACAGCGGGTTTGCCGTCACGGGCCAACGTCGCGCCGCGCTCGAATCCCAAGTCTACGATCTCTGCGATTACCTCCTGGTAGCGGGAGGAGGCCGTGATGTTATTGTCCATGAGAACCATGTCCTTCTTTTCACCATGACGCTCCCGAATCCCGTTAACCAACTCTGTAAGTGGCGGCATTTCCCGCTGGTCGCCCTCAAGGGCGGGCACACCGCAAAACGCACACTTCCGAATGCAGCCCCGGGACGCGTAGCCGAAATAGGCGTCGTTGACCGGGTATCGATACACCACATGGTCTAGGATTGAGTAGTCGGGAATGAGCTCCTCGATCGGCTTACCGGTCAGGTCCTCGGCGCCGAATTCGAACTCCTCGGCGGATAGCCTAAGCGACAGGGAAGGTGGCCCGTCCAACAAACCCTTGATGAATCGAACTCCCGCCCAACGTGGTTCTAGGAGGAACGCATCGTGCATCAGAGAGGCGGCGATTCCACCCACGAAAACGCGCTCCTGCTGGCCGCGAGCGGCGCGAACTGCAAAATCGATCGCGGCGGCGGTACGGTTCCACTCGAAGCTGAAAAGCGTGGTAACGTAGACACGGTCCCAAGCCGTATCCAACACCCCGGGGGCTTCGCCCTTCACAAAGATGACGTTGTCCCCTCTACCGTTTGGACCGTGGTATGAGGCCAATTTCATCAAGCCCAAAGGCGGGTATTTATTCGGGTACCCAGGTTCGATCAGCAATATGTTCTTGGTGTTCATTTCGCCGCTCGATTCAAGAGTTGGTTGGCAAATTTCACGATCTGGTTCAGCTCGTATTCGGTTCGGCCCTTTGAACTGTCGCTCCGAAGCAACTTGGTGATTTGGCCTCTCGTCTGGGTGGCCGCCAAGTCAATGCGGAACCGCTGGAGGCGCTTGAAAGCGGCGTCGGTGTCGCCACTGATATCCGCAACCGCGAGGGCTTCCTTAAAGGGTTCGGGTTCGTTCTGGTCGAGGAATATCTTTCGGGCCCTTTGGTTACGCAGGATGTCCGGAAGCTTATCCCGCATATCCAGAGCGCGGGGAAACTTGTCCTCCTTGATTAGTTCAACAACTCGGTCATGTAGCCCAGGGATATTCTCTCGATGGTTCCTGAGCTTGGTGCTGGAAGCATAGGCCTCATAGTAACTCCACCTCGAGGTGTTGTCGTCCCCGGCGTCTATCATCATTTGGAAGGCATTTACCATCTGACGCACCTTGGTGGGTGATAGGGCAATCTCCCTTGCAATGTCTTCGACTTGGATTTGATGGTTCTTGAACCGCCGGTAAATGTAAGCCGCATTCTCGTAGCTACGCCAATCCGTCTTGCCAATGATATGAAACTGGCCTAACAGGGAAAATATCAAGCTCTCAGTTTCCTGCTCGCTGTAGGCCGAGAAGTCGAGAACATTGCAGGTCAGACGCGGCGGAGGCAGTGAACCCTTCTTGTTCATCCGCAGGGCAGCAAGACGGCTGTTCCCTTCCAGCACCTGGTACTTGAAGAGTCCATGCAGTTCAGACTCCGGCAACACGGGTATGCAGAAGAGGGGCTCATTTACTTGACCGTCTTTGTCGATTTGTGAGCGGAGTTCTTTGACGTGGTCCATGCCCTCCAGCTTCGACTGAATATTCTCTTGTGTCCGGTCTCCCGACCCTGCGAATTGAGAATAGATGCGGGGGTTCTCAGGGTAGAAGGCGAGTTGTTCCACGGGAACCTGAATCTCCTCGTAGGGGATCTCCTTCTTCCGAAGCTTGAGCACCTTGGCCATGTCCTAATCCTCCGAGGGGTTCAGGATTCCCTGCAGCAGTTGGTTGAAAGCGTAAGTAGCTTGCTCACGATATTCTTCACGGGAGACATCTCCCTGAACCAACGCGGCAGCCAGTTCCTTGGCAGACAGGAGTTCTCCAACCCAATTGTCGATCGTGCCCACCGCGACAATGTTCTCAACGACGCATTCGTCTGTCTGGGAGATTCGGTGGATGCGATCCTGGGCTTGCAGATAATCATCCAAGCTGAACGTGCGGTCGAAGAATACAGCGTGATTGGCCACGGTCAACGTCAGCCCTTCCTTTGCTGACCCGGGAGTGGCCACAAGCAATCGACAACTAGGATCCTCCATGAAGCGGTCAAGGTCGCGAGTACGGTCGACGATGGACAGTCGCCCGTGAACCCTAGCAGGACGCATCTGCGGATAGCGCTGGGCGATGCGGCTGACGTTTTCTGTGAAGCTGGTCCAGACTATAGCCTTTGGACCGGTGGAGGGCACATTGCCTACAATGGAGTCTAATACGCAAAACTTGCCCGGTACCCCTTCGTATCCCTGGTCAACCAGTTGCGGGTTGGAAGCCACTTGCACCAGACGCAATAGCCGCTTGAGTATCTCTTCCACGTCGTCCCAGGTGGTCAGGCCGTCCCTCAAGACCTCAGCCGCCAAGTCGCGCCGAAACTTGTGGTATAGAATCGACTGACCTGACTCCATGTAGGCCGGTGTGTTGCGGATGACTTTTCCAGGCAATCCGAGTTCTGTACTCGCCTTCGTTTCCCTAATGGCAAAATGGCGAATCTTTCCGTAGACTTCGCCAAGCCTCTTTTCAAAGTCGGCAGTCGCACCTTCATCTTCTCCGAGTTTCTTCTTGAAATCAGTTTCAGATCTGAACGCAGAGAAGGACCTTCCCAGTGATTCCCCACCATCGAGGAAATAGACCTGAGACCAGATGTCGTACGGACGGTTGGCTACTGGTGTGCCGGTCATGATTATCCGCCGGGCAAGTAGCGGCCCTAGGGAATGTAGTGCTATGGCCACCTTGGAACCTGGGTTCTTAATGCGTTGCGATTCATCGAGAATCATACCTAGGTGACGGGCTTTCGCGAAGAGGAGGAGCCTGCCCCGCTCGCTGTGCATAACTTCATAGTGCGCCAAATAGAGCCTTCCTGGGCGGTTGAATGCAAAGAAATTTGAGCGTCGGTCCTGGCTGAGTACGACAGGACGAAGGTTGGTGTGAAGTCTGGTTTCACGCTCCCAGTTTGGAACTAGAGCTTTCTTCGTGACGACCATCACCGAATCCACAGCCCCGGACGAAAGCCAGTGTAGGACTAGGTCCAACGCCATTTTGGTCTTTCCCAGTCCCTGCTCATGGAATAGAGCGGCGTAAGGCAACTCCCGCGTCGCCAAGACTGCTTCTGCCTGGAAAGGAAGAGCCTCGCGGCGAGCAGCAAATGGCACACTTTCAGTTGGACGCAGCATGAGACCCCTGCTCTACCGGCAAAGTCAGATTGTACCGGCCGTCAAGTATGTGTACGCGCCCGCGAACCGCCGGCCAGTCATAGGCAATACTCTTCAAGACTGACTTGGCGGTTGCGGAGCTGCTCCAATGAACCGCCAACACCATGTGTCGGCAGGGTTCTTGTTCAACGTAATGCAGGAAGGCGCCAAGCTGGTGCTCGCTACGTCTCGATTCAACGTCCCAGGGAGGCTTAGCTTCCCCAACTACCACGAAGTTTTCATTTGTGGCGAATACGTCCGGGCGATACCCATCGATCTCTGGTGGGAAACCGTCGGATGCAGATGAACCATCTATATAGCATGTGAAGCGACCCTGCCCGCCCAACGCCGCGCACACTGCCTGGGAGGCCCTCATTACGAGTCCCTGATGATGGGAACTCTCCGCCATCGCAATCCCACTCTAGCTACTTGGATTAGTCTCAATACCTAGAAGATCTCCCAGTGACATCAGGAGGTCCTTCAGTTCTAGGTGTTCTTCGGAAGCTGGTTGCCCTGCGATTCTCTCAGCATCGTCAAACGGAAGCAGCCCAATTTTCTCTTGGAGCGCCCTTGCCAATTGTGATATGTTCGCTTCCCGTAGCCGGGTGTCCAAGTCCGGTGCGTCAAGGGTATTGATGGCTGCTCGGGCTCCCTCACGCAAGAAGACGCGCTTGGACCCAGGATTGTCCAGGATCTGGGGCAGCCTTCGAACGGAGGCCAAAGGAAACAGCTTTCTTTCATCGACCCACTTATTAAAGTCGCCTTCGCTAAATCCCGCCTTATATATAGCTTGCTTGATTCCGGGCTTTTGTAGTTCCACAAAGGCG
Organism: Chloroflexota bacterium; assembly: GCA_026713825.1. Taxonomy (NCBI): domain Bacteria; kingdom Bacillati; phylum Chloroflexota; species Chloroflexota bacterium. The sequence goes on from JAPONS010000025.1 coordinate 16,775, forward strand.
CTGAACCTGGACGGGTCAAAATCCCCGTCGATGCCATCTATCACCGGTCTGTAATGGTTCTCCATATCGAGGTAAGCATTTATGGACTGCAGAACATCATTCCGAGACCCACCGCAATAGCTGACGAGTTCCCCCAACGGCATCTTGTAGTCTCCCACTAGTTCGTGGAGGTATTTAGCCTTGGAGTAGGCATCCCACGGACGGTTCCCCACCAAATGGACTTGAAGGCGTATCTTGTGCGCGGCCTCTTCATCCATCTGGTCGTTTACTAAGGCGGGGATGTAGTTCCACCTGTCGCCACTCTGCCCTAAGGCCTTGTCCTCGTTCCTGAGCTGTCTGTAAATCGCGACCCTGGTGTTGCCTTCAATGCAAAGGAATCGCCCTTCTTGGAGCGGTTTAACGATGATCGACTGTATGATACCGCCGGAGGCCCTAATGGAATGCTTCAAGCGTTCGAACGAACCCAATGCGGTGGAACCGCCCTCATCTTCAGAACCGGCCCCGAGGGCCAATAGCATGTGTTCCTCGTTCAGGACGGTGTACATTTCCAAGTAGTGCTTGATCCTTGGGTTCGAGTTGTCCAGTACGATTCTATCCACAGGTATGCGTTCTGCTTTGTTCATATGAGCCCCTGAGGGTTACAGAGTGGACTGGTCTCCGTCGCGGCGGAAGGCGAGACTGTACCTCCAACCATGGAGACTACTTGATTTCGGTCCCAATTTCAAAGTAGGACTGGCTTGGTCTCCCCAAGTCACAGTAGCAGCACTCCAGCCCGATTCTAGGAACTAAGCCATCCCGAGGCAAGGCTAGTCTAGCTCAATCAATACCGAATACCGAAAAGTGTCAATTCGGTACCCACCACCATGCTGGGGGATTTGTCCAGATTTGCCGCAGCAACCGGCAGGTCTAAACCCTGCTATCCGAATGTTGCATTATGGCTTCATGTTGGCTCATCACTTGCCGATAAGATTCGCGTCTGGATCTTGGCAAATGATGCAGTGGTTGTGGCCATTACAATGGTTGGTGGGCTGCTAGCTACGAAGGGCGCGAATGCGGTTCTAAGCTTGGGCGGCATCGAGGCTGGCCGTTGATGGCATCGGTACTGTTTCGATGGGACTTTGTCTTTTGCTTAGGCGCTGGAGAGGTATTGGGTTTAGGCTTAAGGTTGATGGTAGTGCCGAAGTGCAACCTATAAGACCGGGTAGTTGAATGAGAATCATGCAAGTGATTCATGGGTAGGGGTTGCTGAACAATGCCGACTCCGAGGTCTCCGTTAACGGTCACTCACACGCTTTGGCCGATCACCATGCAGTGCATGTCTTCAACCGGCAGGAGAGCGCTTCCTGCTCAACTATGCCCTTGAGGCTGGCATAGACCCTGACGAGCACCAGATACGACTAAGGATCATCAACATGGCGAGGGCGCGGGACGGCTACCTTCATTCCTCCATCGATGGGGCGCGTGCCGTCTTGTGGGACCGCTTGGTTTCCGACATCATTCATATCCGACACCTAAAGCACCTATCCACGTCCAAGGTCATTGCCGCCAACAAGCGGGGCATACTGTTCGCGTTCACGCTGCACGATTGCTGGCTCTTGCGCCCCAATGTCAGTCCGATTGAGTGTACTTTGTGGACCCGGTCTCCGAAGCCAGCCGACACGACCGAAAGTGTGCCGAGCGAAGCTGCATCCCCTGTCTTGATTGAGACCCTTTTGCCTATGAATGCGACGCATAGAATTGGGAGCGTTGGTTGGGCCTAAGGAAAGCCAATAACCGTTCGGTGTGGGACGGGTTCGATGCGTTTCCGAGTCTTTCACGGCGAGGTGTGGTCTGGAGCCGTAATAGGGCCTTTGTCCCTACCCGTTAGGCGAAGGTGTGTCGTGAGTCCAGCGTCCAATTGGACAACCTTGTGCTGCGCCCTCACATCATTGTCACTGCGTCGCACGGGAAGCATGTATTGGTCGCGGCCATGGACAAGGTGGAATAGTGCATGGCCGCATGAAAAGCCTTCACAACCAACGGGCATTGTCCGAGGAATCCGCCTACGGTGGGGCTGAACTACGCAAAGCCATCGCCCAGCGCCTTGGTTGCCAGAGCTGCCTCGGCACAATGCTACCCTTCATGCGCCGGCGAGTGCTTTCTACACTGATGCGGGCGCTAGGCCCAAAGCAATGCAAATGGAAAGAGCGGAGGCTTGGTGGCTCCGCCACCCAACACCTTTGAGACGGTCGACAAACAGGTTCGAATCTTCCTAGGGCCTGTACAACACTGTATTCTGCATGGCGAGTCGTTTGCCATGAAGTGGCCTGCTGGGGGCTTGGCAGAACTGAGCGTTGTTGGGATGACGGGGAGGGGAGGCGATGGTCACACGGAGAGTCTTTTTCAGTTTTCACTACAAGCCGGACAACTGGCGCGCGGGACAGGTGCGGAACATGGGTATGGTTGAGGGCAACGCAGCTGTTTCCGATAATGACTGGGAAACGGTTACAAGAGGCGGAGATGCTGCGATACGAAGATGGATTGACGGTCAGTTGCATGGAAAGTCTTGTGCAGTTGTCCTTATCGGAAGCCAAACGGCTGGCCGCAAGTGGATCAAGTACGAGATAGAGAAGGCTTGGAAGGACGGGAAGGGTTTGCTGGGCATCTACATTCACGGCCTACAGGATAGGTACAAGAACCAGTCCACCAAGGGTCAGAACCCCTTTGGATTCAACGTGGAAGGCAGGAACCTATCTAGAATCGTGAAGGCCTACGACCCTCCGTACAGACTCAGCGAAAACGTGTACAAGCACATAGCCGACAACATGGCGAATTGGGTTGAAGAGGCCATTACAATTCGTGGCAGGTACTAGAGGTACTCACCCACATGGCAGAGCAGAAACCCATAGATGCGGAATCCTCCGCCGTTCAGACGCATCTGAACATCATGCAGGGCGTGATTCAGCGCATGGCCGAGAACAGCCGCGCGTGCAAGATGTGGTGCGTCACCCTTGTCGCCGCTGTCCTGGTATTAGTGGCTCGGACCGGGGAACCGCAGCACGCGCTGCTGGCGCTGGTGCCGACAGCGCTGTTCGGGGTACTCGACTCCTACTACCTGGCGCTGGAGCGAGCGTTCATCAAGTCCCATAACGCCTTCGTCGCTAAGCTGCACCGGGGCAAACTAGAGCCCACCAACGTTTACCGTGTCGCCCCTACGGGGATGGGCCTACTCCTGGTTGGGCGATGCCTTGGCTCCGTCTCAATATGGCTGTTCTACCCCTTGGTCGTCGCCACGGTAGTGCTCGCCTGGCTGCTTATACTCCCCTCAGTCACTCCCGCGGAGGCGCTGCAATGAACCAGGACCCCAAGCCCAAGGTGTTCATCAGCTACTTCCACGAGGACGACGAGGAATACAAGCGCCGCCTTGTGCAGGCATTGACCAGCAAGGCCATCGACAAGTCCGTCAGCCCCGGAGACATTCACGACACGAACCTTCCTCTTGCCGAAATATGCCGCAGGATCAGGGATAACCACATTGCGGACGCCACCGTCACCATCGTGCTGATTGGCCAATGCACCTGGCAACGCAGGCACGTGGACTGGGAGATCTCAGCCAGCCTCATTGACCGGCGCAACAATGAGCGGGGCGGACTGGTCGGTCTGTTGCTGCCGACACATCCCGACTTCTGGGCAGAGCCCGCAGACCGCAATCCCCGCCTCATCCCGCAGAGGTTGGCGTGCAACATTGACGGCAATGATCCCTTTGCGGTCATCTACAAGTGGCCTCGGCAATGGGTCGCCAGGAGAGTCATGACGAAGGTCCGCAGGGCGCTCCTGAGGAAGGACAAGGCGCCTTGGCCGGATGACAGCCTTGACCTGTTCGCTGAGAATCGGCGTGGCGAATGCTCACTGGGTTGGCAGAACTAGGGAGCATCAGGTCCGCCATGCCCGGCAGGGAGACGGGGGCGGCGATGCACCGGGAATCCGAACGGTGGGCCGCCGCTCGGATTCCCGGGCACACGTAAGGGCCTTCACACAGGGTGGCGTGGCGGGCTTGAAACGCAAAAAGGGCGCACACATGGATGCCCTGGCCAGCCTCCTAGCCCGAGCGATGTCCCAGACCGGTCTCCCGTAGGAGTGTGTCGGCAAGCTGGCGATACTCCTCCGCCTCGTCCCACCGACCCTCGGCCTCCAGATCCCGGGCTCGGTTCACGGCGAAGGGTACCGTCAGGGCCATGCACGCCTCGCAGATGACGCCAACCGAATTCCCGTACAGCCGATCCTCCAGGTAGCCGCTCACGGCTCTCAGGCAGTCGGTCTCGCTGGCGGCCCCACAGCAGGCCTCCTCGCGGCTCGCGTTCTCGTCAAATAGGTGCATCTCCATCACGTCGTACCTCCTCTTCGTCTCTGGCGTCGCTTTCGATTTCCTGTCGTTGCGAAGCCTCATGGGTTCCTCTCCTTCCGCAAATGCAAAAAGGGTCACACATATGGATGGGCGGGGGAGGCCGTCGCACCCTTGCGACGACCATCCCCCGTAACTCCGCGGTCAGCGTCCCGCGCCGACCGGCTCCGTGGCCCTGAACGCTGCCCCTAGAAGAGCCGCAATGCCTCGGGCTGCTGCTCTGCCCCGTCCTGCGGCGCCTGGCTCTCGGATTGCGCCTGGGCGCCCCGCTGCCGCCGCTTGGCGGGCGTCGCCGTCTTGGCGGGCGCCGGACGGGTGTGCGCCGGGTGCTTGGGGGACTCCTCCCATCGGGCCCGCGCCCGCTCGACCACCGCCGGGACCTCCCGGGCCAGGGCGGGCAGGTCGCGGCCGTCGAAGGCCTCGATGTGCGGGTCCGCGCCGGTGCGCCGCACCCCTATGACGGCCCGCTCTCCCTGGACGGAGACGACCACCTTCAGCTCCTCCGCCGCGGCGGCCTCCGTGCCCGCGTCGCCAGGGCTGGCCTCGGCGGTGTTGGCGTCTGGTGCATCCTGCTCGGCCTCCGTGCTCTCGACCGTGGCATGCTCGTCCGCTGCGCCTGCAGCCGGCGCAGACGATTCGTCGTCGCCGAAGAGGCCTGCGCTAGTGGTTGTGGCGTCGGGGACTGGCGTGTCAGTGCTGGATACTTGTGCCATGGCGCCTTCCCTCCTTCTTGTGTTCCTCGCGCGCGTCGGCCATGCGCACTTCTCCTAGCGTGCTTCCCGCCGGATGGCGCCGATGGTCTGCGGCTCCCAGTACAGGTCGCGCTCCACGGCCGGGACGCCACCGAACACCGTCACCTCCGCGAGCTCCGTCAGGTCGAAGTAGCCCCACTCCGTCTCGAACCCCTCAACCAAGCCGAAGCAGAGTCCGGTCTCGGCGTCCCACTCGGTAACGTACCAGCGCCAGCCCGTGTAGGGGCTGAAGAACTTGACGGGGGCGAGGACGGCGTCGGCGTCCGCCGCGTCCTCGTTGGCGCCGAGGGCGGGGACCGTCCGCCCCACCTCCTCGGTCATGAGCGCGTGCCCGCGCGTACCGCTGTGCCGGTCCCGCCAGATGCCGGTGGCCCCGGCGTTCTCTATCGTCTCGTGCATGGTGTCTCCTCCGGTTGCTTATTCAGTGCCGAGCCGGTGCAGGCCCGCCGCTAGGCGGGCCCGTGCTCGCCGCCGAGGGTCCGCGCCACCGCCTCCGGGGTGGCGTAGGTCGGCGTGACGCTCCCCTGCTCCATGTCCAGGTAGAGGGCCATGAAGGGGCAGGTGCCCGCCACCAGGCGGCGGACGGCCTGGAGGGCCAGGGCCGCCATCACCTGGTTGATGACGGGGTCCTGGTCCGTGAGGTCCAGGGCGGCGGCGCAGTCCACGTCCGGCGGGGCCGTGGGCACGGCCGTTAACAGGTCGGGGCGCTGCACCGTGGGAGCCGGGAGGAGGTGGCAGGTCTCCCCCGTGAAGGCTCCCTCGTCCCAGGTCATCTCGTCGGCCACGTTCCCGATGAGGACTTGACCCCAGTTGGTGTCGTTGCCGGCGTCCACCAGCCACACCCCGGGGTTGCCGGGCAGGCAGTCGGCCATGGCCCGGCGGCCGGCCGCGTTGTCGACGCACCCCAGGATGAGGCCCGCGCCGTCGGGGGCCAGGCCGGGGTAGCGGCGCATCCCGTAGGTCTCCGCGTCCTCCCGGAAAGGGTAGACCGAGTAGCCAACGGGCCGCCGGTAGGCCCGGGCCAGCCGGTCGGCCAGGGCTTGGCTCTTGAAGCGCCCCACGTCCTCGGGGAGGAAGTTCTGCCGCAGCAGGTTGTGGGGCTCCACCCGGTCGTGGTCGACCAGGACGATGGTGGCCTCCCGCCCCTGGAAGAGGCGGCAGAGGCCCTCGGCCACGAAGCCGCCGGTCCCGCCGCAGCCCACCACGGTGATCCACGGGTTGTCGACCAGGTGCGTGTTGTCCAGGTAGTAGGCCACGGGGCTCACCTCCTCGGTCTTCTCGGTCGTGCGGGGCGCCTTGGCCCCGTTTTCTCCTCCGCCAGCCGGAAGAACCCCGGCGGCGTGCCGGAAAACACCTCCGCCAGGGCCACCGGGGCGAAGTGGCCGTAGACGCCGACCCGGAGCCGGAGCTCTGGCAGCGCCGTGCCCAGCCGCCCGGCCACCCCGTAGACGCGGAGCCCCTGCTCGTCCCGGTCGTCGGTTGCCGAGAAGAAGGCCCGCGCGCGCCCGTGGGAGTGGACCTCGGCCACCACCCCCAGGGGAGGCACGTAGCGCAGGGATGTCCCCGTCCCCGCCTGCGGGGGGACCACCAGCCGGTAGGCGTCCCCGTCCCAGCGGACGGCGAAGAGCCGCTCGGTGTCGGGATCCTCGGCGAACCAGGCGAGTCCCCCCGCCAGGAGGCGCAGCGGGATGGGGCCGTGGCGGAGGGCCACTCCCGCCTCCAGGGACGCGAGCCCGCGCATCCGGCAGGGGGCGACCAGCACCCGGGCCTGCAGGTGCGCGCCCTGGGCCTGGACGTAGACGCCGTCCGCCGCGAGGACGTAGTCGTAGCCGACGCCCGGGGCGCCGGCGGTGCCGCCGGGGTGGTTGACCAGGTGGCCCACCGGCGGCGGAGGGCTAGCGGAAGCGCCGGCCCTGGGTTGCGGCCAGGGCGTGGTCCACGGTGCACTGGGGCACCAGGTCGTCGAGGGGGTAGTCAGACTTTCCATCGAGCTCCTCCCAGAGGGCGTGCAGGTCGTCGGGGTGTTTCCTCGAGCGGTTCCGGGTGTCGCCGGTCCCCGAGAAGTAGGACTGGAAGAAGCTCTCGGGGATCGCGTCCACCTCCTCGGGGAACCGGTGGGTGCCGGGGCAGGCCCGCCCGTCACTGAAGACGTTGAAGGCGGGGGCCCGGTAGAGCTGCTCTTCGGGGTCCGTAGGGCGTTCCCTGGCCGCGTAGACCCAGGGGGCCCGGCCCGGGGAGCAGACGAAGACCAGCCCCGGCATGGGGAGCCGAAGCCGCGCGGGGGGCTTGAAGGCCTCCCGCTGCAGGGCCACCGCCCAGACCCGGGGCGGCCGCCAGAGGGCCACCACCCGGCCGGTCTCGCCCTGCTGCCACCAGAGGGCGTCCTTGGGCAGGAGCCCCGAGGAGAAGCCCAGGTGGCGGGTCACGGCGTGGGCGACGGTGTCGGCCGACACCGTCCGCACCCACGAGAGGTCCGCGTCGAAGCCCCGCAGGAGCACCGTCTCCTCGTAGACCTCCAGCTGCAGCCGGAGGGCGTCCCGTGGGGCCTCATCGATGCCCGGCAGGGACCACCGGGCCGACCCGGTTTCGGTCGTCATGGTCGCTTGCCTCCTTGTCGAGATCGGGGAGCCGCGCCAGGATGGCGTCCAGCATCCGGGCGAAGCGGGCGGGCAGGTCCTCCTCCAGCCAGTCGGCCAGCGCCCCGACGGCGTCCATCAGGGCCGTGGCCCGCCGCCACTCGGCGGTGGCTTCCTGGATGATGTCGTCCTCCCAGGGGTCGGCGAAGCCGTCGTACATCCCGTCGTCGTAGCTTGCGTCCAGGAAGAAGTTGCCCGTCTCGGCCCAGACCCACCGGGCGGCCTGGGCGGCCGCCGCGTAGCCGGCGCCCGCCGCCGCAGCGTCCAGGGCGTCCAGGGGGATGCCCCCCGCGGGAATCCGCCCCAGGGTCGCGGGCGGGATGTGGGCGGCGGCGGCCTCCATCCACGCCACCTGGAGCCCGACGGGATCCAGGTAGGGGACGTCGGGGGGCGCGGCCAAAAGCGCCAGGGCCGCGAGACCCTCCCGGTAGCCGTCCCAGAGCTCGTGGAGCCCCTCCTCGCCAAAGCCCATGAGCTCGTAGGGCATGCCCTGCCGGAGCCAGGTGAAGGGGGGGTCGTCGCCCTCGTCCAGGTAGAAGTCGAGATGGGGCGTGTAGAGGGGGAAGTGCCGCGCGGCGAAGAGGCGGGTGAAGCGGGCCACTCGCTCCCGGACGTCTGGGGCCCCAAGCGTCGCCTCCGCCTCCTCGGGGAAGAGGCGGCGCACCAGCCCCGCGAACCAGGCGTAGTCGCCGGCGAAGCCCACCAGCGTCACCAGCTCCCGCAGCGACGGCGGGCGCCGCAGGAGCCGGG